>JBGPKR010000174.1:0-7635 GCA_041486045.1 Chitinophagaceae bacterium
CTCATCCAGCACCTTATACATCTTATTCACCACTCCCGAAGTCTTGCCATTGTAATTATTAACTAAAAAAGAAAATATATATTCTTTCCCATCTTTTGACTTTTGATAACCACAAAAACCCTTTACATCACTGATAGTGCCGCTTTTCATCTTCATGCCATTGTATTCAGGCAGGGTATCATAGAAATAAGGGAACCAGTCCCTGGTTTTTGCATATTTCAAAACTTCCACCTGTGCATGTGTGGTAATGCGATTGAGTGGTGAAAGACCGGAGCCGTCATAGATATTCAGTTCATCTTCATCAAGGCCTTTGTCTTTCCAGAATTTTCTGACAATGGCAACGCCACTGTCCGTAGAACCAAATCCCTGTTTCTCGTATGCAAATGTTTTTATCAATGCCTCTCCGTAGAGGTTGATGCTTTTTTTAAGGAACCAGTAGATGATGGAATCGAGGGAGGGGGAATAATGAGTGTAAATAAGTTTATCGCCGTTCAAGATTGACACATTCTCTGCAGGATGATAAAAATCTGCCATAGCTGAATGGCCCCTTTCTGCCAGCTTATTTTTTTTAAGATCATTAATAAAAAAAGTAAACGGATCTGCAACTGCAACGGAAATTTTAAACTTTTTTTCTCCTGCCGGTATTGTTCCTTTCAGCACAGGTAAAGAAAAAGTGCTGTTGCCATAAAAAAAATAATAATAAGCATTGTCACCGGAATTTTTCGCCCCCGTTTTCAATTGATTATTTATTCTCAAAATTCCAACAGTAGAATCAACTGCAAGTATTTTAACCGAATCTCCGAGTTTATCGCCCGCCGACAGCTCAATATCTGATTGGTTTTCCTTCCAGTTAAGTCCATCTGCCCCCGCTCCATAATAATTCCCGACATCCTGCCAGATCCAGCCCTCAGGAATTTTTTCAGCATCAAACGGATTTTTATATACCTGGTAAACTATTGTTGTTGGAAGAAGATCCGGAGGCTTGATAATTTCTGATAAACGATTATAAATACTTTCAGGACTTGAGGTTGTATATCTCCAGCTCCCAAAAGTGGGATCTCCACCGGGTTTAATTGTTATAAATTGATTGCCATAAGGAAAATTTTCATAATTCATTTTCCAGAACTCCGTCTTATACCTGTAATCCTTCCCCAACAACTCAAATGCAGTTGTCGCAGTAATTATTTTTTGTGTAGATGCCCCGGCCAGTCCCACCTGCGAATTTTTATCAAATACCACCTGTCCGGTTGCGGCATCGATCACATACAGGGAACTGATGGCATGTTTCAACTGGCTGTCGCTTTCAAACTGTTGAAAAGCCTTTTGTAATCTTTGGGAAATAGTCTGGCTGTAAGAACCAGCAACCAGTACCCAGCAACAAGTAACAAGGAAAACTTTTTTCATAGTCCTGTGGTTATAACTTTGCGTTCAAATTACTTTATTTCCTGCTAATCATTTCTTAATACATGAATCTTCCTTCTGTCAATGCTTCCATCATCACCATCGGGGATGAACTCCTGATCGGCCAGACCATTGATACCAACAGTGCCTTTATCGCCCGGGAACTGAATAAGATCGGGGTTTGGGTAAAACGTAAAGTGGCTGTCGGTGATTCACATGATGATATCTGGCAGGCATTGGATGAAGAAGGCAGGCAATCTGATATTATTATCATTACCGGCGGTCTCGGACCAACGGCCGATGACATTACCAAACCTTTGCTCTGCAAATACTTTGGCGGAAAGTTAGTAGTGAATGAAAAAGTGCTGGAACATGTAAAATATTTATTTGAAAAAATATTCCGCCGCCCCGGCCCGATGCTGGAAAGTAACCTGAAACAGGCTGAAGTGCCGGATAATTGTATAGTACTCCACAACAAAAGAGGTACGGCGCCGGGGATGTGGTTCGGCCCCCCCACCCCCCGCAGGGGGGATTCGGCCTTCCCAAACCCCTCCGAAGGAAAAGCCCCCCTAAATCCCCCGCGAGGGGGGACTTTAGACTCTGATAATTTGAATGGGCCTCATGAGTACAGGATGGCTGATCCCGCAGTTTATGGCTTATTGAAAAAATTTGTGGAAAAACATAGAAGTAATCCGACGGAAGCCGAAAAGATTATGTGGAAAATATTAAAAGGAAGAAAACTTGCCGGATACAAATTTCGAAGGCAACATATTATTGGTTCTTACATCGCTGATTTTGTCTGCATCCCAGAACGATTAATTATTGAAGTTGATGGATTGATTCACCAGGTTCCTGAAAACAAGAAAAGTGATGAAGAGAGAACCAAAGATTTATACCAACTCGGTTTTGAAGTTATTCGTTTTACAAATGAACAAGTACTGCATAATACCGATAACGTATTAAACGAAATACTTGCCCAGCTTAAGAAAGAAAACAAAATGCTTTCAGACTTCAAAGTCCCCCCTCATGGGGGATTTAGGGGGGCAGTATTTATCTCATTACCAGGTGTACCACATGAAATGAAAGGCTTGATGCTCGATGAAGTAATACCGAGGCTATTAAAAGAATTTGAATTGCCTGCCATCGTCCATCGAACCGCTTTTACTGCAGGCCAGGGTGAATCGATGATCGCGGAATTGCTGAAAGAATTTGAATCTTCCCTGCCATCACATATTAAACTTGCTTATTTACCTAATTATGGCATGGTGAAGCTGCGGTTGACCTCACAGGGAAATAATAAAGAAGAAGTAGAGAAGGAACTGGCTCCTTATTTTGAACAATTGCAGGTATTGGTGAAAGAATTTCTGGTTACCGATGAAGATGAAGGCCTGGAAACGGTGATCGGGAAAATTCTGAAAGCAAAAGGGAAAACAATGGCAACAGCAGAAAGTTGCACGGGTGGTTATATTGCCCACCTGATCACTTCTGTTCCCGGCTCATCTGAATATTACAAAGGCAGTGTGGTCAGTTATGCAAATGAAGTAAAAGAAAATATATTGGGTGTAAAGCATGAAACACTGGAAACTGTCGGAGCCGTAAGTGAAGAAACCGTGAAGGAAATGGTCAAAGGAGCCATTGAAACAATTAAAGCCGATTATGCGGTGGCTGTCTCCGGCATCATGGGGCCTGATGGAGGCACTGAAGAAAAGCCTGTGGGAACGGTATGGATCGCCGTGGGAAATAAAGAAAAGATGGAAACACTGAAGCTTAATCTCCGCTTTGACCGGGAACGTAATATTAGCATGACAGCCGCCAATGCGCTGAACTTCCTGCGGAAATTCATACTGAAGAACTAAGATTATCAGGATTAAAGGGATTACGGGGAAACATTTACCTTTGGCCGGTTGATAATTACTTGTTTTCCCTGCTCATCCGTGTTACTGAAGTTGAAGTGTGCGACGCAAGGGACGATGAGCTATATTCTGTCGCTGGTAACCAAATAAAAATAATTATGGCTGTTGTTGATTTAGTAATGCCGAAACTGGGTGAAAGTATTATGGAAGCCACCATTCTGAAGTGGCATAAACAACCCGGTGACTTTGTGAAGATGGATGAAACAATCCTTGAAATTGCTACAGATAAAGTAGACAGTGAAGTGCCCAGCACAGCTGAAGGTGTGATTGATGAAATTTTGTTTAAGGTAAATGATGTGGTCCCGATCGGGAAGGTGATCGCAAGAATAAAAACCGCCGCTGCTGAAACTGCATTTTCCAGGCCGGTTATATCGGCCCCGGGAAAAGAAACATTTACTCCACAGCCGGCTGCACAGGAAGCAGTAGTAGTGGAAACAATACAGCGATCTGCCCCGGTTCCATCTCAATCTTCTAACGGTTCATCAAATCGTTTCTATTCGCCACTTGTATTAAATATTGCGGCAAGTGAAGGAGTTAGCATGAGTGAACTGGAAAACATTCCGGGAACAGGCAATGAAGGAAGGGTGACGAAGAAAGATATTTTGCAGTACGTGAGTGTAAGAAAGTCGGGAGTCAGGAGTCGGGAGTCGGGAGTCAATACGTCCGAAATGATTATTCCTGTTTCCAGAGTTGAACAACAGCAAACCAGCAGCAATCAGCAGATCACAACTTATTCCGGCAATGTTGAGATCATTGAAATGGACCGCATGCGGAAGCTGATCGCGGAACACATGGTGAGAAGCAAGCAGACCAGTCCGCATGTTACCAGTTTTACAGAAGCGGATGTCACCAACATGGTGATGTGGAGGGATAAAGTGAAAAAGGATTTTGAGAAAAGAGAGGGAACAAAGATCACATTTACACCCTTGTTTATTGAAGCGATCGTTCGTTGTATTAAAAAATTCCCGCTGATCAATTGCTCCCTGGATGGCAATAACATCATCATAAAAAAAGATATTAATATCGGGATGGCCACGGCCCTTCAAAGCGGAAACCTGATAGTACCGGTCATTAAAAATGCAGACCAGCTGAATTTAGTGGGATTGGCAAAACAGGTAAACGCCCTGGCAGATAATGCCCGTAATGGTAAGCTGAAAGCTGACGATACGCAAGGCGGCACATTTACCATGACCAATGTCGGCAGTTTCGGCAGTTTGATGGGTACACCGATCATTAATCAGCCACAGGTTGCCATACTGGCTGTGGGAGCCATCAAGAAACGACCAGTTGTTATTGAAACACCACACGGCGACAGTATTGCCATCCGCCACATGATGTACCTTAGCATGAGTTATGATCACCGGATAGTGGATGGAAGCCTGGGAGCTACATTCTTAACTGCTGTAGCAAAAGAACTGGAGAATTTTAACGGAGACAGGGAATATTAATGGCTGATTTCGCCTAAAACAAAGAGATAAACATATTATATGCCTCAACATACCAGTAGCGGAGTTTCAATAGTGCTATTTTTTGGTGCAATTGCAATTTCAATCTTTTTAACGGCTGTAATAACTACTATTATTGTCAGCCGGAGAAAACCACCTGGAAAAAAATTGTAACCCTTTAATTAAAGGCCAGGTTATTTTGAGGGCGCACCATATTTTTCTGCTTTAAAAACAAAGCCCTTCCCTTTTCTTTTTACCACAAACAGGTTGTCATACTCATTATCTTTCAGATCGCCGGGTACAACTTTTTTGCCAGTCAACTTATTGGCAATATCATCCACTGTATTGGAATGACCAACTACCAATACATTCCCTTTCCTGATTGATTTTAACTGTTGAATGAATGCATCCATCGAATCGGGTTTGCTGCTGTAAATCTGGATGGATGTATTTAAAAACAATTCCTTCAGTGGTTTGGCCGTTGAAATTGTTCTGAGGGTATTGGTGGAGTAAAAATGCCTGATATTTTTCCCGCTCAGTATCTCTTTTAGTTTTAATGCTCTTTCCTGTCCTTCAATTGAAAGCGGCGGGTCTGTTGCTGTCATCATGGTTGCCGGGTCTATTCCCTTTGCTTTTTCGGCATGCCGGACAATATAATATGTGTTGCCACAGGAGAAAAGTACTACAGAAAGTACCAGGATGGAATATCTCATAGCTGATTTTTAACAGTCTAAAATTAAGCTTCCTTTCTTTTATTCAGTCTTTTTATTAAATTTATGAATGCTAAACCCATGTCACCATGAAAACATTATCCGAAACCTGGTTTGCCGAAGGCCGTATTGATTTTGAATTAAAAAAATACACCCTCCTTGCTTACCTGCAGGAGGTGACCAGTCACTTTAAAGAGAACAAACTCTACCCCCAGCTGGCGGATATTATTTTCCATTATAACAATATTATTGCCTTCCGGGAAAATAAAAAATACCTGCAGGAACATTTCCCAAAAAAAATGACGGGCATCCAGATGGAAAAACTACAGTTGCTTTATGAGCAGATGATCGGGGATGATGAACTGATGCAGGAACTGGAAGACATTATTCACTATTCCGCCGGGAAAATGAAGAACGCCATTCAAAACGGTACCGGTATCTATGAATTTGTGGAAGATAAACTTGACATCGCCCCGGTGGGCCTGGTACCGCTGGATACACATGAAGGATATTTCTTTTTAAGCAGTGGTAATGAAAAAAGCACAGGTGTTTATCATTACCGGCTCTCGATCTTTGAAAAGCATGATGAAAAATACCGTAGTATCAGAACCTTATTCATTGACAACTGGAAGCGTAGCATCTCCAGCACGTATGAGCATATTAAATCAGAGTTGATAAAACGCTGGAATGATCTGCCTAACCCGGCAGTTTATTCTATTGAAACAGCATTGCGTTTCCCGGTGGATGAAACCATATTGCCAATAGCAAAGAGGAGGTTGGTGAAGTTTATCAGTACAGCGGCATAGTGTTAATTGGTTAATTGGGTATTGGTTAATTAGGCACTCTGCCTGAACATTTCCCAATTTCTGGAGTCTTCCGAATTTACATATGATTAGCATGGTTGGCAGCGCTGAAATAATAGTAAGTTTCGCTCTAAAGACCTAATTAACTATTTAACCAATTAACTAATCAACTGGCTCCAGCCCCCATTCCCTCCCTTTCTTCACCGCAGGAACTCCTTCCATGATCCATTTCGCAGGTTTTTCTCCTTTTAATAACCAATCAAAATATTGTTGTTGTCGTATTTGCAGGTCTTTCCTGTTCTTCCTTTCCACAGGTCTGTGTTCTTCTCCATTATAATTCAGCATCCATATTTTTTTTCCCAAACGACGCATGGCTGTAAAGAATTCAATGCCCTGGTACCAGGGAACGGCGCCGTCTGCATCGTTAGACATAATAACCAATGGTGTTGTTACTTTATCCAGGTGAAACAAAGGAGAGTTTTCGATATATAGTTCAGGGTGTTCCCATGGTGTGACACCGATCCTGCTTTGCCCTTTTTCATATTGAGGTTGGCGGCTTGCCCCACTTTCCCACCTGATGCCTCCATAACTACTGAACATATTAACCACCGGTGCACCAGCCCACGCAGCTTTAAACATATTTGTTTTTGTGATCAGGTATGCTACCTCGTAACCTCCCCAGCTCTGTCCCTGTATACCTATATTTTTTGCATCCACCCATTTGTTTTTTGTGAGCCATTGTGCACCGCTTACAACATAATCGTATGCACTTTGTCCCGGGTGACCAATAGTGTAGCTTATATCAGGAGTAAAGACCAGATAGCCCCGGCTTACAAAAAAGGAGATATTCAGCCGGCTGTTAGTCGGCGTTGGAGCGATATAATAATAGATACTGTCGGAACGCTTCTCATAAAAGTTAATGATCATCGGATATTTTTTAGAAGGGTCAAAGTTCTCCGGCCTGTAAAGAATACCTGTTGCCTCTTTTCCATTGTAGGCTTTCCATTTAAAGAGTTCGGCCGTGCCCCAGAGGTAGTTGGATTGTTGGGGATTGATAGAAGAAAGCTTGTTATCCGATAAGGCTGCAGTTACATTACCCCAACCCGGACTATCATAACCTATACCAGTATCAACTGTTATATGAAGATCAGGAGGCGATAAAAAGTTTTCCTTTGTGTAAATTAAAACATCTTTATTTTTTGCCTTTAGCGGTGTACTAAAAGAATAATTCTCTAATCCCGGATTCATATAAAACCCATTATTTCCCGGAAAGCAAATACTATAATCAGATTCTTTTGTTTTCTCATTAAACCTCCGAATTAATATTGGGCCTGTCTCAATAGTTCTTTTCTCGGGATCTGTC
>JBGPKR010000175.1:0-7429 GCA_041486045.1 Chitinophagaceae bacterium
ACACCCTTTTCTTTGGCGGACTTTAATTCTTTACTGCGGAATAATCTCCTGTTCCGGAATAATTCCTGCCAATACCATTTGTAGTATTTATGATAACCGGCCAGCGTTTCGTCCGCTCCTTGTCCATCTAACAAAACTTTTATATTATGTTGTTTTGCAAGTTCAAAAACTTTGTATTGGGCATAGATGCTGGCCGAGCCAAAAGGTTCTTCCTGCTGGTAACAAATTTTTTCCCAATCATTCATCATTTCATCAGCTGAAATATTAACAGTAAAATGCTGAAGGTTGTATTTGCCGGCCACTTGTTTTGCATAATCAGATTCATCTTTTTCAAAACCGGGAAAGAGGGCGGTGAAGGCGGTGAGTGGTGAGTTGTGAGTGGTGAATGGTGATGCTGTGGCAACAACTGATGAACTATCCAACCCTCCGCTTAAGGAAGTCCCAACAGTCACATCACTTCTCAGCCTTCTTTTTACAGAAGTGGTAAAAAGGTGGTTGAATTGTTCTATGGCTTCATGATCTGTAATTTTCTTATCCTGCTTTTCAAAGTCAATATCCCAGTATTTTTCCAGTACAAGCTGATTGTTTCCGGCATTATATTTTAATAATGTTGCGGCCGGTAGCTTGCTGATGTTTTCAAAAAAAGTTTCATGGGGGTTTGCAGGATTATCAGTATAGCCGATAGTAATAAAATTAAAAAGCATTTTCTGGTTGGGCCTGCATTCAATACCAGCGGCCCGGAGTGCTTTTATTTCCGAGGCAAAAAGAAATTTCTGACCATCAAAAAAATAAAAGAAAGGTTTTTCCCCAAACCTGTCTCTTGCTGCAAACAGCTCTTTTTCTTTTTCATCCCAGATGGCAAAAGCAAACATGCCGTCAAAATAATCCACGCATTCATCTCCCCAGCAATCATACGCAGCAGCTATTACTTCCGTATCTGTTTGTGAATGAAAAGAATAACCTTCCTTCAGTAATTCTTCCCGTAGTTCAATGTAATTATAGATCTCCCCGTTGTGAATAATGGTATACCTCACCCCCAACCCCTCTACACCGGTGGAGAGGGGAGAATAGTGCATGGGTTGATGTCCAGCTTCGCTCAGATCAATTATTGATAAACGTCTGTGACCGAATAAAACATGGCCGGCTTCATTTTGCCAATACCCCTCCCCATCCGGGCCGCGGTGAGCCAACGCATCGGTCATTTTTTTCAGATGCTGTTGATTAAACCACGATGGATTTGGTTGAATTATTCCGGCAATGCCACACATATTGTAAATATCCAAATAATCCCGTAGCAAATCCCAAAAAGGGAAGAGGAATGAATAAAGGAACCTTAGAACCGGAAAGGCAATCTTGCTTCCAGGTTGTCCCAGGCCATCAAAAGCTCAGCGCCATTGCTTGTTTTTTCAAAAATCATAGTGTAATACTCCAGGTGATTGGTCGTTTGTTTTACTGGAATGATAAAACGGGCAATATCTTTTGTGGTATCCTGCTGCAGACCCCAGCTGTCAATATTTGAATTAATGATAATGTTCCATTTGTCAGGTTCGGGGATACAGTAAAGGATATAACGGCCGGCTTTTATTTTTCTATCCTGAACCACTGCATCAACGTAAAGATCAAGTTCAGTGGATTCATTGGCGCCGAGCCTCCAGGGTTCGCCATATTTTAATAAATCATGAAACAAGACACGACCCTGCAGATGCGGACGACTATAGACCACTCTGGCCATAGGCAAAGTGCTGATAGCTTTTGTCATTTTTAGTTTGGGATAATCGGAAGGATAATAACTCATATCCATTGGTGAAACATCCACAATGGCATAAGGGTTTTCGTTTTTTCCCGGAGCTTTTATTTTGGAACTGTCTTTGGAGGCGATATTACCATTATCAACAGGCTTGTTTTCATTATTGCCGCAGGCAATAATGAACAGCATGGGAATGACAATTAAATAAAACCGGTTAGTAGTCCACATAGATTTATTTTAAAAAGTAACGGGCAATGCCACTTTGGTATTATCCCATGCAATAATAAGATTGCAGCCGGTATTTGTTTTTTCGAATAGCATTGCCAGGGACTCAATGACTGCATCTGTTTTTTGAACAGGTACTTCCACTCTCACCACATCTTTTTTTGTATCATATTTAAAGGAACCCCAGGTATCCGTTTCTTTATTTATAATGATCGTCCAGGCGGATTCCTTGACTAATGCATACAAAGTATAACGACCCCGGGGAATTTTTTTGCCAGCAATTCTCACATGCTTAAAAAATTCGATCTCGGTGGCTTCATTGGCGCCCACCCGCCACACTTCGCCATATTTTACCAATCCTCCAAAAATGACCCTTCCTGATTTTTGCGGGCGGCTGTATATTACACGGGACAGCAGCGGCTCCGTTATTTTGTCCTGTATCTTCTGTACCGGGTAATTAGCCGGGTAATAACTCATGTCCATCGGCGATTTATCCAATGGCGGCATACCGCCTGTTTGTGCCTGTAATCCTGTTGATAAAGTAACCGTAATAATGATAATGAATAGTTTTCTCATAATTATATGTTATGTACAAAAATAATCGTTTCAGATTTTTAACCACTCACCTTTTATATATGATCCGGGTCTTGTTGCTGAAATATTTCAAATTGCCGGCGGGCAAATGGCTTTAATTCGCCCCAGAAATGACGATAACAAAGCTGCAACGGTTGGTAATGTTCTTCAAACAAACGAAAGGCGGTTTCGCTTTCCGTTAAATAGGCGGCCCTTCTGACCACGCCACCCAGGCTTTTTCCTGTTCCCCAACGGGTCCGGTAATTATACAGCCAGTTATGTTCTTTCATATAAGGAAACATAAGCGCAAAACGTTCGGGCAACCATTTTTCATATTTGTCAATTGATGAATAAACCTGTATGGAAAAATCAAGTAAGGATGAACCAATGAATTCGTTTTCATCCGTGGCCAGAAAATGATCAAATACTACATCTACAAGAGCCCCTGCATATAACCGGTAATCAGGTCGGAAAACTTCTTTAGCTTTCTTCGTAGCCTCATGTGCATCGGTGAATGTATCAATGGCCCGGTGCAGGACTATTCCATCCTGAATGCCCGGCGGGAAGTCAAATTTCTTTTTTCCTTTTACAAAATCGCTTATAAGATTGCCCAGCAGTATTTCCGGGTCATTAAAAGACAAATATGCGTGGGCCAGGTAATTAATAAAGAAGTAATTTATTTGCAAAAAAAATTATAATAAAGCAGCATTGCAAATCTCCTGATGTTTTAGGTAGCATCAAAATATCATCCGGGCCGGTTACACAACGGATGAACGGCGTATAAAAATGCCGGACGGTTATGTTGAATAACGAATGTTAACAGCAATTAACAGGGCACTCCATTAGTCACAATTGGCTTGCTGCAGGCTGTAACCTAATCTACATTTGTGGCGTCACACTTATCAGAGAAATAAGACAAAAAACAAAACCTTCTAAATAAACAGATTATGAAAAAGATGATTTTAACGCTGGCAATTGCTGTAAGCAGCTTAGCTGCCTTTGCCGGGGAAGTAAACGTAAGCAAGAAAGTACTGGACGCATTCAAAACTGAATTCAAAACAGTTAATGAAGTAGAGTGGACGACAGGGAGTGACTATTATAAAGCCTCCTTTATTTATAACGAGAAACATGTGTTTGCTTATTATAACCTGGATGGCGACCTGCTCGGCCTTACCCGTTATATCAGTCCCATTGACCTGCCCCTGAATTTACAAATAGGCCTGAAAAAGTATGGCAATGGTTATTGGGTCAGCGACCTGTTTGAAGTAGCAAAAAATCAAACCACTTCTTACTACATTACCCTGGAGAATGCCGATACAAAGATGGTATTAATGTCAACCGGCGGCAGCAGCTGGGAAGAATTTAAAACGGTAAAGAAATCTTAAACAATACGACTTCGCATAAAGCTTCGTCGTACAAGTAAGTTTTGGTGTGTGGTAAAACAAGCCCTGATCCCGCTGATGCGGGACAGGGTTTTGTATTATATGAAATCTTATCAAAAGAATATTGATAAGAAAAGGGCAATCAAACTTCATGCTCATAATACCAGGAATGACCTGCAACTTAACCTGTTCCTGATTTCTACAAAATATATTGCGGCAAAATAGACGGTTCAATCCAGCCCATTAAAAATAGTAGTCAAAAATTTTACTGATAATCAGCCTTTTACAAAGGCCCTTAAAAATTACTTCCCCGATTCTTAGGTTGTGAATTATCACAAACCTATCTTCGCACCCCTTTTAAAAGCCGTTAGCCTTTAGCTGATAGCTTTTAGCAGGGACAGGTTGAGGGATAGCTTAGCCTGTTTATTATTTAACTACTGACGGCAACAAGCTAAAGGCTTGCGGCTAACAGCTAAAAGCTTTCATTAAATGAGCAAATTACATTTCACCACCAAACATGCGAACGAGGCTACCGTAAAACGCAACTGGTATGTTGTGGACGGTACTAATCAAACCGTTGGTCGTATGTGTGCTAAAATTGCTGCGGCTCTCCGCGGTAAAACCAAAGCATACTACACCCCTCATGTTGACACAGGAGATTATATCATTGTGATCAACTGCGAAAAAGTTGTATTAACCGGTAACAAACTGGATCAGAAAATGTATGACCATTTCACGGGTTACCCGGGTGGTCTTAAAGAAGAAGTGGCCAGAAGCCTCATTGCCCGCAGACCTGAAGTGGTTGTTGAAAGAGCGGTAAAAGGTATGTTGCCAAAAAATCGTTTGGGTCGCAAGATGTACAAAAAATTATTTGTGTATGTTGGCCCCAGCCATCCGCATACGGCACAGCAGCCTAAAGAACTTAAATTTTAAACATCAGCTATTAGCCGTTAGCTGTTAGCCTTTAGCTAACGGCCAATGGCTAAAGGCTAAAAGCTAAAGTAAAAATGGAAAAACAAAAAAACGGGATTGGTCGTCGTAAAGCAGCCGTAACAAGAGTGTTTCTCTCTAAAGGAGAAGGCAAGATCACCATCAACGAAAAAGATTACAAAACTTATTTCCCGTTGGTTTATTTACAGAACCAGGTGGAACGTCCCCTGAAAACGGTTGATGTATTTAACAAATTTGATGTAAAAATCAACGCAGCAGGTGGTGGTGTGAAAGGCCAGGCAGAAGCTGCCATGCTTGGTATCGCCAGGGTATTACTGGAAATCAATCCTGATTTTCGCCCTGCCTTGAAAGCCGCGGGCTTATTGAAAAGAGATCCAAGATCAGTTGAACGTAAGAAATTCGGGCATAAGAAAGCGAGAAGAAGCTACCAGTTCAGCAAACGTTAATTATTTATTATTGATTACTGATTACTTATAGTAGTCTTTAATCAATAGGACAATAATCAGTAATTAATAATCTATAATTCAAATTGAAATAATGGAACAAAATACATCCTTACAACAGCAACTTCTTGAAGCCGGCGTTCATTTCGGTCACCTGAAAAAGAAGTGGAATCCCAAAATGTTGCCTTACATTTTTGCTGAAAAAAAAGGTATCCACATCATTGACCTGAACAGAACGGTTGAGTGCCTGCAGGAAACGGCTGCTGTTCTGAAACAGATTGCCCGCAGTGGTAAGAAGATTTTGTTTGTTGGTACCAAGAAGCAGGCGAAAGACATCGTCAACGAATCTGCCAGGAGAATAAATATGCCTTTTGTTACAGAAAGATGGCTGGGTGGAATGCTCACTAACTTCAATACGGTTCGTAAGAGTGTGAAGAAAATGCAGAGCATTGAGAAAATGCTGGGCGATGGCTCCTTTGAAAACATTACTAAAAAAGAACGGTTGACGCTAAGCCGGGATAAGGATAAGATGGAAAAAGTATTGGGTGGGATTGCCCAGTTGGGTCGTGTACCTGCAGCTTTGTTCATCGTGGATATTGGCCATGAGCATATTGCACTGGCAGAAGCAAGACGGTTAGGTATCCAGACATTTGGCGTAGTGGACACCAACTGCGATCCCAATAAAGTTGATTTCGCTATTCCGGCCAATGATGATGCTACCAAATCAATCGCCATTCTCGTTAATTATATCACAGCTGCTATTGCTGAAGGATTAGCCGAAAGACAAGCGGCAAAAGATGAAGAAACAGAAGAAGTAACGGATGATGAAAAAGAAAAAAAGGCAGCCAAGCTGCTGGCTGAAGCAGAAGCTGAAGGCGGCCGTGGAGGAAGAAGTCGTGGCGCGGGCGGACAAAGACGCCGCACACCCTCAGGTGGCAGCAGGGGCCCGGGTGGAGGAAGGAGATAAGATGTCTGAGGACGAAAATCCGAAGCGAACGTTTCAATTGAAAAATTTTATTAATAATTATTATTGATGATGCCGGAAGGATCTTTCAGACCTCTGACATCAGACCTCAAACTTCAAAATATGAGTACAGTAACAATAAGTGCACAGGATATTAATAAACTTCGTCAGACAACCGGAGCCGGAATGATGGATTGCCGGAAAGCATTAACAGAGACCAACGGCGATTTTGAAGCAGCTATTGACTGGCTGAGAAAACAGGGCCAGAAAATAGCTGCAAAAAGAAGTGACCGTGAAGCAAAAGAAGGAGTGGTGATCGCCAAAACAACTGACGATCATAAAACAGGTATTGTTGTTTGTGTAAGCTGCGAAACGGATTTCGTTTCAAAGAATGCAGACTTTGTCGCCTTCGCTCAAAACATAGCTGACGCAGCAATAGCCTATAATGTAAAAAACCTTGACGAGTTAATGAATGCCAAAGCTCCACATGCAACTGTAACGGAGCTGGTAAATGATAAACTGGCTTCTATCGGCGAAAAGATCGGCGTTACAAAATTTGAAAGAATAGATGCTGAATATGTGGCTTCCTATATTCACGGGGCTTACCGTATCGGAGTATTGGTGGGCTTAAATAAAGAAGCTGCTGAAGCCGGAAAGGATGTGGCCATGCAGATAGCTGCCTTGAACCCGGTTGCCGTAGATGCGGCCAGCGTGCCTGCCCCTGTCATTGCCCGTGAAAAAGATATTATCATTGAAATGATGAAGCAGGACCCCAAGATGGCAGGCAAGCCCGATGAAATGCTGGCTAAAATTGCCGATGGCAAAATGGGAGCTTTCTTTAAAGAGCAAACACTCACCGCACAGGCTTTTGTAAAAGACAGCAGTAAAACTGTTGCTGATTACCTCAAAGAAAGCGGAGATGTGAAGGTGACTGAGTTTAAGCGAGTGGCCTTAGGTTAACAATTAATTGTTTAAATATTATTAAGCGTTCCTGTTCAGTCGGGACGCTTTTTTAATTTTTTTGTCATGATCAATTAAGCGAACTTCGGCAGTTTTTTCTCCGTGCATTCTAGCAATCTCTAAACGATGATGACCATCTTGGATATAATATTGTCCTGCTTCTTTGACGACGAGAGGCAACGGC
>JBGPKR010000176.1:0-7363 GCA_041486045.1 Chitinophagaceae bacterium
AGGAATGTAAAATTTCATTTGGATGAAGTGCCGGGACTTGGTTCATTTGTAGAAATTGAAGCCGGTAATATCCTGGTTGATTTAACACCCGAGCAATTGAAAGAACAGTGCGATTTTTATATAAAAGAATTCGGGATTAAGGAGGAAGATTTGGTTGATGTGTCTTACAGTGATATGTTATTGGAGAGAATCATTTGAGAATGACTGCCCCTGTTTTCTTTGTCAGCTCCATTTCCATTTTCTTAAGGTGTTCATGGGTCTGGTGTAGCATGTAATTCTCTTCTACTGAGTGTTGTTTTTCCAGGTCAACCTGGTTTTCCAGTAACATCCTCCTGATCTTGCGGAGTTTGAGGTAATTAATGGCTGAATCCACTTCCTCATTGGTTTTGTCTTCATCCATATTCAGGTAGCTCATCAATTCTTCTTTATTATCATTTGCAACTGTTTTTATAAAATCCTCATAATTCTTCTCAAACAAAAGTTTTTGATACCCGCTTGCCTGGCTGAACTCCCTCCGCCAGTGTTCACTTTCTTCATAAGGAAAATTAAGTAAAGAAACTGCCAGGGCGCTGAGTTTTGTATCCGGATGATAAATAAAATAGTTTTTATTCAATTCACCCGGATTATTTTGCAGTATTTCCTTAAATGCATGGATGAGGCGGACAACATCAGCGTTATCGATCAGGCTGTCATCCACCATTTCTTCAAAAATATGTTCGGCTATCAGTTTTGAATCATCCCATTTCATGATACCATATTCCAGTAATATCCTCGCTACTTCCCGTTCCTGCAGTTCATCTTTGAACAGCAGATTAAAAGTGGCATCATCGTAATTGGTTTCTTCAGCCTGCCTGGCATGTTCTTCCAGTTGCCTGGCTTCTTCAAAAGGCATCCTTCTTTCCTGTGTGGAAATACGGTCACGGATGAATTTATTCACCAGGGCATGTAAACCGCTTTCATCAATTTTCAGCAGTTCTGAGCACTGCTTGATATAATCCTGTTGTTTTGTAAAATCTTCTGCCTTGTTAATTTTTGAAATAGTTTCCGCCATCCGGTTCACGACTTCCGATTTTTTTGTGGAATCACTGCCCGCATCTTTCAGGGCCACTTCCAGCTGGAAAAGAATAAAGTCTTTTTTATTTTTCTGCACAAAATCCCTGAAAGCAGATGCACCTACTTTGTTTACATAACTGTCCGGGTCCTCGTTGTCAGGGATGAGAACCAGTTTTACATTTAATCCTTCCTCAAGAGCAAGGTCAAGTCCGCGCAATGCCGCTTTTATGCCTGCCGGATCGCCATCGTAGATAATAGTAATATTGTTGCTGTATTTTTTTATCAGCCGCAACTGGTCGGGTGTGAGTGATGTGCCGCCTGAAGCAACAACGTTTTCAATACCTGACTGGTGAAGCGATATCACATCGGTATAACCTTCCACCAGTAAGCATTCTCCGGCTTTATCAATAGCCTGCCTGGCAAAATAAGAGCCATAGAGGATTTTACTTTTTACATAGATCTCATTCTCCGGGCTATTGATATACTTGGGCGCTTTGTCATTGCTCTTTAAGATCCTGGCACCAAAACCCAATACCTTACCACTATGATTATGCACCGGGAAAATAACCCGGCCCCTGTAGTTATCGGTCAACTGGTCATTGCGATTGGCTACTAGGCCGGCTTTGATCAATAACTCCGGGTTATACTGCCTGGCAAGGGCCTCTTTTGTAAAGGCATCACGCTGT
This sequence comes from Chitinophagaceae bacterium, assembly GCA_041486045.1. GTDB lineage: Bacteria > Bacteroidota > Bacteroidia > Chitinophagales > Chitinophagaceae > JJ008. The sequence goes on from JBGPKR010000176.1 coordinate 1,740, forward strand.
TCGGGGGAATAACCCAACTGGAACTTTCTGATGACATCTTCCCTGAAACCCCGCTCTTTAAAATAACTCAGGCCAATATCCTGTCCTTCTTCCGTTTCAAATAATTGTTTGGTAAAAAATTGCTGCGCAAAATTGTTGATGATAAACAGTCCATCTGCAGCAAGCTGGCTTTGCTTTTGTTCATCTGTTTGATAGGTTTCTTCAATCTCGATCCCGTATTTATTGGCCAGCCATTTCAGCGTATCAACATAGCTGTACTTTTCATGCTCCATGACGAAGCTGATTGTATTGCCGCTGCGGCCGCAGCCAAAACATTTGTAAATCTCTTTAGATGGCGAAACAGTGAAGGAAGGTGTTTTTTCGTTGTGAAAAGGGCATAGACCAATATAGTTCGTACCCCTTTTTTTCAGTTTTACAAAACCCCCGATAACATCAATAATGTCCAGGCGGCCAAGGATCTGTTGTATGGTATTCTGAGAGATCACTATTCACTATACCCCATCGGCCACCAAAGATTTGCGGACGGCGATGCGGAATGCGAATATAAGTTATACTCTTGTTTCCAAAAGGAGAAACGACCGGCCAGTTTAACCTGGAGATTAAATTGAAATCCCGAGCTTTCTTCACATGATTATAATCATATTGAATGTACGGGCCACGGCCTGTGCATTTTTTTTTATAAAACAAGGCATAATTGTTTGTTTTTTCAGCAAATTGGACTTAATTTACCACTGACCATTTACCCAATCCGGCACCCAGGGAAAATTGAAAGGTTCTTTATTTTTTAATCTTTTAAATTTTTAATCCCATGGTTCAGGTAGACATCTCACAGCTCTCCGGAGAGTGCAATGCATGGAGAGACAAGCTTCGTAATTATCGTGAAGAATTCAACAGCCACGAAGCAAAACTCCGACAGGCGGCAGGCCAGCAACTCTCCAAAGAACAGTTACATGACGTAGAACACCTTCACAACCAGTTTCACATTCAGCTTATCAACATTCATGATCTCAAGCAGGCCATCAAAGCGCATGACAGGAAAATTAATTTTGAAAAAACAGCTTTTAATGGCCTGGCCAATGAAGACAGCCTTGCCCGGCATGAAGCGTTGCATGAAGAGCTCCAATCACTGAAACAAACCCTGGAGGATCTGCGTGGTGAATTTGATGATTTTCTGAAACGAACGCCTTAGTACAACAGGCAATAGACAATAAGCACCAGGCAAATGCTATTGTCAGTGCTGACGTAAATTGTTTATTGCCCATTGTCCATTGCCCATTGCGTATTGTCTTTTGACTTTCCCCATTAAATTCAAAGACAAGTTATCTTTTATCCCTAAAACAGATCGTTATGCCTGAATTTGATACCTCACATGTAAAAAATATTGTCTTGCTGGGCCATGCCGGCTCAGGTAAGACCACCTTAGCGGAGTGCATGCTATATGAAGCCGGAATAATTACCCGCCGCGGCAGCATCGCCGAACGAAACACAACAGGAGATTACCACGAACTGGAACAGGAACGTGGTAATTCTATTTTTAGCAAGCTCCTGCATACCAAATGGCGGGGTTACAAGATCAATGTGCTGGATACACCGGGTTATGATGATTTTACCGGTGAAGTAATTTCTGCATTAAGGGTGGCCGACACCGGTGTCATGCTTATAAATGCAGTGATGGGAGTGGAAGTTGGAACAGATGTTATCTGGGATTATACGGATAAGTTTAAAACCCCCATGATATTTGCGGTAAACAAACTGGATGATGATAATGCCGATTTTGACAAAACCGTCCGGGATGCCAAATCTCATTTCGGGAATAATGTAGTGGTGGTGCAATACCCTCACCAGTCAGGTGTGGGGTTTCATGAAATTATAGATGTGCTGCGGATGATCATGTATAAATTTAAAGAAGGTGGCGGCAAGCCTGAAAAACTGCCGATACCCGATAACGAAAAAGCAAAAGCTGAAAATTTGCATAAGGAACTGATCGAAGCCATCGCCAGCAATGATGAAAGCCTGATGGAAACATATTTTGACAAAGGAGAACTGATGGAAGATGAAATGAAGGTGGGCATGAAAAAAGCAATGATCAACCATGATCTTTTCCCGCTGTTTTGTTTATCTGCAGAAAGAAATATGGGTAGCGGAAGGTTGATGGGCTTTATTGATAATGTTTGTCCCAGCGCCAACGAAATGCCTCCGCAGACAACAACAAGTGGTGATAAGATTACCTGCGATGCCAATGGGCCTGCCTGTATTTTTATCTACAAAACCATTTCCGAGCCACATGTGGGTGAAATGTCTTTCTTTAAAGTATATTCCGGCACCATAAAGATCGGGATGGAACTGGAGAATGAAAGTACCGGTGTTACGGAGAAAATAAACCAGTTGTTCCTGGTAGAAGGAAACAAGCGGACTACTATTCATGAACTGGTGGCAGGCGATATCGGCGCTACGTTGAAATTAAAAAATACGCATGTCAACAATACATTGCATGCAAGAGGCAAAAACTATGAACTACCCCCGATTCAATTTCCTTCTCACAATATGACGATGGCGATTGAACTGCTGAAAAAAGGCGAAGAAGAAAAACTTTCACAGGCTTTGCACCAATTGCGGGAAGAAGATCCGACTTTGCTGGTTGAAGTTTCTCCTGAACTAAAACAGACATTGATACATTGCCAGGGTGATATGCACCTGGCAGTTGCCAAATGGAAAATTGAGCACCAGCATAAATTAGAAGTAAAATTTGTAAAACCTAAAATAGCTTACCGGGAAACGATCCGGAAGATGGCCGATGCCAACTATCGTCACAAAAAACAAAGTGGCGGCTCCGGTCAGTTCGGCGAAGTGTACCTGCGGATAGAACCCTGGTATGAAGGCATGCCCGAACCGGCAGACCTGAATGTAAGAGGCCGGGATGTGCATGAACTGGATTGGGGCGGCAAACTGGTTTTCTATAATTGTATTGTTGGTGGCGCTATCGAAGCAAGGTTTCTCCCTTCCGTATTAAAAGGAGTGATGGAGAAGATGCACAATGGTCCGCTCACCGGTTCTTATGCAAGAGACATACGGGTATGTGTGTATGATGGCAAGATGCACCCGGTGGACAGCAATGATATATCATTTAAAATTGCAGGATTACAGGCATTCCGCCAGGCATTTCAGCAAGCTGACCCGCAGATACTGGAACCAATCTATCATGTAGAGGTATTATGTCCCGATGATTTGACAGGAGCAGTGATGGGAGATCTGCAGAGCCGCCGTGCTATTGTTGAGGGAATTGATAGCGAAGGACATTTTCAGAAAGTGATAGCCAAAGTGCCATTGGCAGAAATGAATGGTTATTCATCATCGCTTCGTTCCATTACACAAGGCAGGGCCAAATTCAAAATGAGTTTCCAGGCATATGAACCTGTGCCATTTGAGTTGCAACGTAAACTAATCGATGATTACAGTAAGACTACAAAGGAAGAATTTGCATAAGAGCCAATACTAGCTGCAAAATAAAGGAGCTGCTTTCGGGCAGCTTTTTTTAAGCCATTGATCAGTGATTCAATTTAGTCTTTTTTCTGCCCGGGGTCTCCTTTTCTTATCTTATATAATGTGCTAACCAGGTGAACGAAGTCTTGCATTTGGAACAACAAGGGTGGGACTCCGGGCGGGGAAAAATTATTTTTATCCTGGCTACACATACACAGTTTGTGAAGGGTGCAGAGCTGTATAAGCAGGAAGTGATAACCAGCCCAAACACTTACTCTAATTTTGACGTGGCGCTGACGAGTGATCAAATCACCGCCGCCGAAACCTATATTGTGTAAGTGAGAAGAACTGGCGGAAGACTGATAGGATCAAAAAGGATCATTGTTTATAAATAACGGATTCCCCGTTTTAGATAAAGCCACCTCGGCTGTTAACATCGGGGTGGCTTTTTGTTTAACTATTTCCCTTAGTTATGTACAATTTTTTGTCATTACCGGCAGAAGTGTTAAGTTTATAAACGATTAGTCCTCCCTTTGAACTTCAAAGTTTTTTATTGTATGGTTTGTATCAAATTAAAAGCTTGTTTATGAGAGGATCTTTACTTTATTTGATAGCTTTCTCTCATGAAAAAAAAATCCTTTCTTCTAAAAAGTTACTAAAAACAGCATCGTTGCTTTTTCATTTTATTTTTTTGCATGCCTACCTGCTTTGGCGTATAAACCTGTTCAACTCAACAAAACGACTTGCTATAACTGATTTATTTTACCATAAAACACCAGGATCATGAAAACACTTTCTACTTATTTTACCAATAATAACTCTGATTTGAGTACTTCTGCAATGAATCATGCAAACAAAAGTGACCGCGGCATGCGGAAAATTTATTTAAAGTTCCTGGCAGGGTTTTTTATTATTTTAAGCAGTTTTGGTGCGAAGGGACAATTGCTGATGTGGGAAACTACCGCTAATACCGGCCTGGAAACGACTGAACCCAGTATTTTTAATGATCCTGGTATTTCTGCAAGTAACCTTACCCTTGGAGCTGGCGTAACCCCTGCTGCTAATGCAAATCGTTTTGGCGGAAACAATTGGTGGGATGCAGGAAATTCAACTCCCAGTACTCTTGCTGAGGCAGTAGCAGGAAATAACTATATAGAATTCATAGTCTCACCAAATGCAGGTTTTTCATTTACAGCAACCCAATTAATGTTCATATGGGATCGTGATGCTGTTACAGGTCCCACCACTGTAGCATTAAGATCTTCAATTGATGGATTTACTGCAAATTTGTTTTCGATAACACCAATAGGTGGATTAGGTCCTAACTTTGTCCCGTTACCAGGGCTGACCAATATAACTTCTACTACAACTTTTCGCCTGTATGGATTCGGTGGTACTACTGCAGCAGGATCAGGAGGTTTTGATGTAACAGTAAGTGGTGTGAATGTGCAACTGGATGGATCGACAGCGCCGAACTGCATACTCACCTGCCCTGCTAATATCACAGTTAATAATGATCCCAATCAGTGCGGGGCAGTTGTAAACTACCCGGCACCCACAACATCAGGAGCCTGCGGAGCGGTTGTTTCAAGTCCTGCATCGGGATCTTTCTTCCCTGTTGGAACAACAACTGTAACGGCAACAGCTGCAGCCGGACCCACCTGCACTTTTACTATTACTGTAAATGATAACCAACCGTCAACCATTATCTGCCCTGCTGATATCACAGTTAGTAATAATCCCAATCAGTGTGGTGCGGTGGTTAACTATCCGGCTCCGACAGTCAGTGATAATTGTCCGGGTGTAACTGTAGTGTCCAGCCCGGCATCCGGTAGTTTCTTCCCCAAGGGAACAACAACCGTTATAGCTACTGCAACAGACGGGGCAGGCAATATGACTTCCTGTAGCTTTACAGTTACAGTAAATGATACGCAGCCGCCCACCATTACCTGCCCTGCTAATATCACAGTTAGTAATACTCTCAATCAGTGTGGTGCTATAGTAAATTATCCTTTGCCAACAGTAATCGATAATTGCCCTGGAGGTATTAGTCCATTATCAATAACGCAGTCAAGTTCTTTGACGATCACACCACTTAATTCGGTTTCCTGCAATGATGGTTTTGGACATACTAATAATAGTTA
>JBGPKR010000177.1:0-7331 GCA_041486045.1 Chitinophagaceae bacterium
CCTCCGGAAAAAAGGCTGCTGAAGTAAATGATTTTTCAAAGCATCGCTTACTGGTATTTATGGGATCAGCTGATTTTATTTTCATTCTCTGGAAAAAAGAGCAAAAGGTATTCTATAAAAACCTTGCTGTTCTTAAACAACATCCTGAAAAAGAGGCTGTGCATGACCTTCGTGTAGCCGTGAAAAAATTAAGAGCTGCACTGGAATTGTATTTTCTTATTTCAGAAAAGCCATGGCAGGAAAATCCATTAAAAGAAACAGAAAAACTCTTCAGCATACTTGGGAAACAGCGGGATATTGAAATTTGCCTTGAGCTTATTGCTATTTCTGAAAAAGAAACCGGCGAAAAATATGCAGCACTGAAATACTACCTCCGTTCTTTGTTATCCGTTGCCTGTAAATGGACAAAAAAAGCTGTGCAACATTATAAAAAGAAGGAACTGGCGGGAATCGCTTTACTGCTGAAGGACGAAACGCTGGTCATTGAAGAGGAAGAACTGAAACATAAAATAGCAGGTATCATCAATACCCGTCTTACCAACTGCAGAAATTATTATAAAAAACCGCATAAGCTCCGCCAATACCTGAAGGAAATATATTACTGGATAAAAATGATTCCCGGATCATTACTCTTCCCTGTTGAATATGAAAAAGAACTGCAGCTGCTGCTGGATGATTTTGGCAACTGGCAGAATCTCTCCGTATTTGAAATAAGACTCAAACATTTCAGAAAAGATTATCTCCCGAAAACATTCCCTGAGTATGAGACAACAAAAATGTTGAGAGCGGCGATAAAAGAAAAAAAAGAAAAATTATTGAAGCTTGCATTAAATAGAACCAGGAGCCTGCTTAAAAAAACTATGGCAACGGAAAAGAAAAGCCCCGGGAAAATTGAAGCTTTATAATCGCGAATGGATTAGCTCCGCTGATCCAGTAAAAGTTGGTCTTACCCAAAGCCTTTCCGCCCTGCTTTGCAGGGCTGAGTTTTTTTATTTGTTCGCTTTTGAAAGCAAGCTTTCAACGCTCCAAATAAAAAAACCTCTCCCGACTTTGTCGGAAAAGGCTTTGTGCCCGGGACCGGATTCGCAACTACTTGAAAATGTGGATAAAATAAAGGTTGTCTGCCGTTTATTCATTGACACAATGTCAAAAAACTGTCACTTAATTCAATCCAACCGTCGTGTTTTTATTTTATAGTAATTGGCAAATTACTTTACATTTTATAACCCAGTAACCTAAGTGCATTTAGTACGACGACTAATGTTGAACCCTCATGAGCCGCCACGGCAGGTCCAATATTCGCAATATCGAGGATAGTCAAAGGTATTAAGACAGCTACCATGCCTAAGCTTATCACCAAATTCTGCCGGATAATGGCTTTACTTTTCCGGCTGAGTCCAATGGCAAATGGCAGGAGCGATAGTTTATCGCCCATTAGGGCTATATCTGCAGTTTCCAGAGCCACATCACTGCCTGCAGCACCCATGGCAATACCTACCGTACTTTTGGCCATTGCTGGGGCATCATTGACACCATCGCCGATCATGGCTATTTTGTTTTCCTGCTTCCTGAGTTGATTAATGGCGGACACCTTTTCTTCGGGTAATAAATCACCTTTTGCTTCAGTTAACCCAATTTGCTTTGCTACTGCATCCGCCACCCGCTGGTTATCGCCGGTAAGCATTATCATTTTTTTAATTCCAATTGCTTTCAGTTGTTGCAGTACTTCTGCTGCTTCGGGTCTTGGCAGATCCATCACGCCAATAATGCCAATAAACGAATCTCCCTTTTTTATTATCATCGTGGTATTGCCGTCCTTCTGCAATTGGGTTACCTGCTGAAGTATGTTATCTGGTAGTCCGAAATTGTTGTCACTTTTGAATAATTCGTCATTGCCTATCGTAATTTTTTCACCCTTATATTCCGCTTCAATACCTTTTCCCATAACAGCCTTCAAGTTTGTTGATGCTGGTATTGATTTGCCTTTTAATTTTTCAAGACCGTCTTTGACAATGGCAGATGCCAAGGGATGGTCACTTAGTTTTTCAACAGCTACTGCAATGGTCAATAATTCTTCCTCGCTAATACCATTCAGAGGAACAATTTTATTAATCTTTGGCTTTCCTTTAGTCAATGTCCCGGTTTTATCAAAGGCCAGTGTCGTGAGAACACCAAGATCTTCAAGCGGTTTTCCACCTTTTACCAGTATTCCCTGCCTGGCTGCCCGTGCAACCCCGCTTAGGACGGCACTTGGGGTTGAAATAGCCAATGCGCAGGGACTTGCCGCGACCAGGACAGCCATCGCCCTGTAAAAACTCTTACTTAAAGGTTCGTCAATTACAACGAAAGCAAAAAGGAGTAACACTACCAATAATAAAACAGATGGCACATAGTAGCGTTCAATTTTTTTAGTAAACTGTTGAGTCGGTGATTGCTGTTGCTGGGCTTCTTTAACCATCTGCACTACCCTTGACAGGGTTGAATCCTTTGCTTCTTTGGTTACTTTAATTTCCAATACGGTAGCACCATTAATCGTTCCGGCAAAGACTTTGTTTTCCGGCTTCAACATTTTGTCGTTTTGAATAGTAATATCTGCATTCTCCACAGGCCATTTCTCTACCGGGATACTTTCACCGGTAACGGGAGCCTGGTTTACACTACTATTACCTTTCACTACAAAACCATCAGCGGGTATTTTGCTGTTGGGCTTTACTATTACAATATCATTCTTTGTAAGCTCTTCCACAGGAATTTCAAGTTGTGTACCGTTGCGTCTTACCTCAGCTGTTTTTGGGGCAAGGCCCGCCAATGCTTCAATGGATTTCCGTGCTTTTTCCATTGCCATATTTTCCAGTGAATGGCCAAAACTGAAAAGAAATAACAGTAATGCCCCTTCCGGCCATACCCCCAGCGCAGCAGCACCTGCTGCTGCTACCAGCATCAGGAAATCAATTTCAAATTTACCTTTACTGATAGATTCGATGGCCTCCTTTAATGTAAAAAAACCACCAAAGAAATAAGCTGTTATGTAACAGGCAAGAGGTAGCCAGAAAGGGCTTTGTAGGAAACTTTGCTGTATCAAAAAACCAATACCGAGAAATAAGCCGCAAAGCAAGGAGAATATAATTTCAGTCCGCTTGCCAAATATCCCACCATGGTCATGTTTTTCAGACATGTAAATTATTTTATGAAATAAAAAATGATATAATACCAGTAATTACCAATGTCCATCCGGTAATTATTCCTGCCTTGTGTTCTACTGTGTGCCAATTTAATTTTAATATGCCCTTATATGCAAGCCTTACCCATACTACCATCCCGGTAACGGAAATAAAAAGGTATAACGCTGCAATGCCTGCTACTGCCCACCAGCCATTTGCACCTGCCAACAGGAAATAGGCTTCTATTTCCATACATGGTGATAAGAACATTGCCACTACCAATGCCAAAATGATTTTCTTTTTAGGCAGAGATGGTTCAGGAGTTTTGTTTAAATGAAAGTGTTTATGCCTGTGATGCTGATAAATAAAAAAAACACCTAATAGTATTAAAATGGCCGGGGCGATAAAATGAGTAAAGTATTCAATTTTATTTGCAAGCTGCAAACCCAATAAGCCCAAGATAATACCTATCACAATCGTACTTAATGCATGTGCCAATCCTGATATAAATGTTACTTTAGTTACTTCCTGTAAAGTCCAATTATCTTTTCTGCCAATAGCCAATACAGGTAGCCAGTGATTGGGTATTACTGCATGTAATAAACTTAATAAAAGACTGCCTATAAAAATATTGTACATTTCTTTTGTAATTGTATTTTACTATTCTTCTTCACTAATATTGGTTTGTTTGGCAAGAATAAAAAATGCCCCCTTTACCACAACCTTTGCTCCGGCAGGTACATCTTTCAACAAAATAATTTCACTGTAGCCTACATCAGAAGTTCCTTTTGCTACAGGTACTCTTTTAAAAAGAGTGGTATTATTCTTTGTATTTACTGAATCAACAATAAAAATATAATCCTGACCATGGTAATTGACAATTGCTTCAGTAGGAATAGCAGGCAACGTAGCTTTATCTAAATTTATGGTAGCAGTAATGCTCATCCCGTCAATCAAACCTGTTTTATCACCATTTACCATTGCATGAACTGAGATTGCTTTACTTTCGTTTTCAAAAGAGGAACCTAACGAAAATATCTGTGCGCCATATTCCTTTCCAGGATTGTTCGTAACAGTAAAATGAATAGTTTGGTTGTTTTTCAGTTTAGGCAAATCTTTTTCATATACAAACAAATCTAAGTGCAACTGGCTATTGTCGACTATTTCTGCAACTACAGTAGTTAGATCCACATAGCTACCCATTTTTACATTTACATTACTTACTACACCGTTGATGGGGCTGCGAACTGCCAGAACAGAAACTAATTTCCCGTTCGACAGCGATGAAGGGTTAATACCCATTAGTTGTATTTGTTGCTGCAAGGAAGATTTTGAAGTACGTAATTCCTTTAAGTTAGATTCTGCTGCCTGCAAATTCTTTAATGCCCCTGCATTACCTGCATTCAATTCTTTTTGCCGGTTATATTCCTGTACTGCCAATACAATTTTTGAATTGATGCTGAGATATTCGGTTTGTACCTGTATAAATTCAGGATTGGCAATGGTGGCAATAGTTTGGCCTTTTGAGACAGTGTTGCCTGGCTGTACCAGCAATGATTTTATAACACCACTATAAACAGAATTGATACTTGCCTTATTCTGGTTGGGCACTTTCAGTACCCCGTTTGTTTTAAGAGAGGCGGTTAATTGCTTTTGTTCGATGCTGCCTAACTCAATACCAATTGTTTTCATTTGCTCTGTTGTAAGAGTTGCTTCATTTGGATTTTCATGTTCCTCTTCTTTTGCTGTTTCTTCAGTTGCGGGTATTACTTTGTTATCCTTGCTGCCGCAGGAGATAAAAGAAATAAGGCTGCAAAAAATGATTGCTATTGTTAAAGACTTCTTCATGTATTTATTTTTATTGATTGATGTAATAGTAGTATTGTATGACGGATTGGTTATATGCATTCAGTGTTTCTAAATAGTTCTTTTGAATTTCTATAGCCTGTGTTAAAAACTGTGACAGCTCTGCGAAACTTATCTCTCCCGCCCGGTAAGCCAGTGTTGCTGCTTTAATTATTTCCTCGGCCTGTTTTAACCCGGTGGTTTCATAAAAGGATAACATAGTCCTGTTCTTTTCCACTTCCTGCTGCATTTGCAATTGCCGCGTGCCTAATACCTGTTTGTTATACTCGTATTGTTTTTGCTGCACAGCCATATCTGCCTGCGCCACTTTTACTTTGCTTTTGTAAGCATTTGCTCCAAACAATGGAAAAGCTGCTGATACAGAAAAACCTGTGAAAGGGTCTTTGGCTCCCCACAAACGCTGGCTGAAAACCCTGCCGGAGAACTCCGGTTTGTTTTCATTCTTTATCACTCCTATACCAGCATTGGAAATACTGATATTTTGAGATTGCAAAGCCAGCACCGGATGAATACTGTCATTTTTGGAGCCGGGGGCAGGTAATTTTTCTAATGGCGCTATTACAGGCAGCATCAGTTCACTTGTATTCAGTAATTGCATCAAAGCCTGCTGCTGTATTTGTATTTCCTTTCCAATCTGAAGCAAAAATGCCTGCAACTCTCTCATTCTGACATTGGCAGCAATGCTATCCAAACCCGGACTGTCGCCTGTTTTTACTTTCAGCCTTGCTGCATCATTCAATGATTTGTAAATACTGTCTAAACGGCGATACAATTGCTGCTTATCCTGTAAATACCAAAGCTGGTAATAAACAATCCGCACATCCTTTTTTATATCCACATCAATAACAGCCGAATTGGCCTGGTAATATTTCAACTGCTCATTGTACAGATTTTTCTGTGCTTTGTATAATCCCGGCCATGCAATGCTTTGCGATACACCAACTTTGAGAATGCCTTTATTATCACTCGGCCGCATATCTTCATTTTCTGCAAACACGCCTGTTTTGGGTAAGGCTGTTGCTGTTTTTATCTGTGCTTTGCCTTTATTGATTTGCTGATTGTTTATTTCGAACTGCAAATTGTTTTTTGCAAAGCTGATTGCTTCACTAATGCTTATTCTTTTTGTGGCTGGTTGTTGCGCCTGTACATTAAAAGAAAGCAATAATAAAACAATAACTGCAACACCTTTTGCCCCTGGTTTTATATTCAATTTAATTCTTTTTGAAAAGATGATATATAAACAAGGGAGTAACACTAATGTTAAAAACGTTGCGGTTATCAATCCGCCAATAACAACAGTAGCTAATGGCTTTTGCACTTCTGCACCTGCACCGCTGCTTAATGCCATTGGCAAAAATCCGAGAGATGCAACTGCTGCTGTCATTAACACAGGCCGTAAACGGATTCTTGTTCCCTGCAACACCCGTTGCAAAATGTCATTCATTCCATCTTTCTGCAATTGATTGAATGTGCTGATCAATACAATCCCATTTAAAACCGCAACGCCAAACAAAGCAATAAAACCAACACCGGCTGAAATACTAAAGGGCATACCTCTTATGAGCAATGCAAACACACCCCCGATGGCACTCATTGGGATAGCTGTAAAAATTAATGCGGCTTCTTTAAAAGAACTGAAAGTGAGATATAGAATGAAGAAGATGAGCAACAATGCCAGTGGTACCACGATCATTAACCTAGCAGATGCTTTTTGTAAATTTTCAAACGTGCCGCCATAGGTAAAATAATAACCGGTGGGCAGTTTTATTTTTTCATTTAGTTTTTGTTGCGCTTCCTTTACTACACTCGATACATCCCGGCCACTAACATTAAAACTTACATAAATTCTTCGCTTACCGGCTTCACGGCTGATCTGTGCCGGACCTGATTTAAAAGAGATATTTGCCACCTGTGACAAAGGAATCTGGTTGCCGTCATTCATGGGTATATATAAATTACTTACATCATCCAGTGAAGTCCTGTGACTGCTATCGAGACGTAACACCAAATCAAACCTTCTTTCATTTTCATAAACCGAGCCTGCGGTTTCACCTGCAAATGCGGTGCTGATAACATGATTAACGTCTTCTATGTTTAAGCCATAACCGGCAAGTCTTGCCCTGTCGTATTCGATCGTGATTTGGGGCAATCCTTCAATACGTTCTACCTGTGGTTGTGTAATTCCTTCAATGGGCTGGATAACTTTGGCCACTTTGTCTGCATAAGTTACAAGGCTATCTAAGTTTTCACCGAATATCTTAATAGCCACATCCTGCCGTATCCCTGTCATCAATTCATTAAAGC
>JBGPKR010000178.1:0-7329 GCA_041486045.1 Chitinophagaceae bacterium
GAAGTCAAAAGCCTCAACAATTTCAGTCTCATAATCAGGTGTTGGTTGTATTGGGTAAACCCCGGATGTTAAACAGGGCGACAAGTTAAACAAAATATCGTTTCGGAGCCTCATTTAGCGGCTTGATTACAGACAAAAAACCTGATTTTTTTATTATTACGATGGAATATCTTCCATATCATAGCGTTCCACCGATTCAATGCCGGGGAGGCCGAGAAGATTCCGGACCAGGTTATCCAGCTCTTCCTTATCATGCACATAGAGCCGGATATTGCCTTCAAACAATCCTTCCTTGGCCTCAATGGTAATGGCAGAAATATTTATTTTCAGCTCACCTGAAATAAGATTGGTGATCTTATTCACCACGCCGACGTCATCCAGTCCTACGATCTTGATACCGGTAAGGAAGGATATCTCTTTGTTCTTGGCCCATTTTGTTTTTACTACGCGGTGTCCATAGCTGGCTAATAATTTAGCAGCATTGGGGCAATTGGTCCGGTGGATGGTGAGGCCTTTGCCGGTGGTAACAAATCCAAACACGTCATCTCCCGGAATAGGTTTGCAGCAATTGGCGAGATTGTAAACGATCTTATCGCTGCTTTCTCCAAAGATGATCAGCTCGGCATCTTTTTTCCCGACATGGGGAACGTATTCTGTTTTTTCATGCTGGATTTTCACCGGCTTTGGCGCTTCAATCTTATCGCCAAGTACTTTGAATTCTTTTAAATCTTTCAGGTCAATATTTTTTATTGACACCTGGTAAAATAAATCGAGATTGGATGGCAGTTTGTACCAATGCACCAGTTCATCAATATTATGTTGCGACATCGTCGCCCCCATTCCTTCTAATTTCCTTTGCACCGTATATTTACCTTCATCAGACACTTTTCTTTTTTCTTCTTTCAATGAATCTCTTATTCTTCCTTTTGCTTTAGAGGTAATTACAAACCCCAGCCAGTCTTCGGATGCTTTTTGTTTATTGCTGGTAATGATCTCCACCTGGTCGCCGCTGTGCAGCTTATGGCTGATGGGAACCAGTTTATGATTCACTTTGGCACCGATGGTCTTTACACCTATGGCGCTGTGAATGGCAAATGCAAAATCCAGGGCGGTGGAACCCACGGGGAGCATCTTTACATCACCTTTGGGTGTATACACATATATTTCTTCAGCCAGGAAACTTGTTTTAAAATCCTGCAGAAAATCAATGCTGTCTGTTTCCTGGTTACTGATCACTTCCCGTATCTGCTGAAACCATTTATCAAACCGGCTTTCGTCAGCAGTATCTTCTTTATATTTCCAGTGAGCGGCTAATCCTTTTTCGGCGATCTCGTTCATACGTTTTGTCCGTATCTGCACTTCCACCCAATTGCCCTGCGGGCCCATTACCGTGGTATGCAAGGCTTCATACCCATTGCTCTTTGGATTGCTGAGCCAATCCCGCAACCTTTCCGGTGAAGGATTATATTCATCCGTGATCAGCGAATAAACTTTCCAGCAATCCTCTTTTTCTCTATCCGGCGGGGAATCGAGAATGGCACGGATGGCAAACAGATCATATACTTCTTCAAACTCCACCCCCTTCTTTTTCATTTTATTCCAGATGGAATGAATGCTTTTTGGCCTCCCGAATATTTCGGCGTTTATATTTGCTTTTTCTAACTTTTCTTTTATGGGTTTGATAAACTCGTTAATAAATTTTGTTCTTTCTTTTTTTGTTTCGGACAGTTTCCGGGCCAGCTCCTTATAAATTTCAGGCTCCATATATTTCATCGCCAGGTCTTCCATTTCTGTTTTGAGATTGTACAGTCCCATCCGGTGTGCCAGCGGGGCATATACATAAACTGTTTCAGAAGATATTTTCAGTTGTGTTTCCCTCTTCATGCTGTCCAATGTCCGCATGTTATGCAGGCGGTCGGCCAGTTTTATCAGTATCACACGGGGGTCATCCGTCAGGGTCAGTAATATCTTTTTAAAATTTTCCGCCTGCTTCGAAGCATTGACATCAATTACATTGGAAATTTTTGTAAGCCCGTCAACAATACGGGCGATCTCATTCCCGAATTCCCTTTCCACATCTTCCAGGGAGATATCTGTATCTTCAACCGTATCATGCAGCAATGCACAGATCGTGGAACGGATACCCAAACCAATTTCATCGGCACAAATTTTAGCCACAGCGATCGGGTGAAGAATATAAGGTTCCCCGCTTTTACGCCGCATGGTTTTATGTGCATCTGCCGCCATTTCAAAAGCTGTTCGTATGAGATCTTTATCGCCGGGTTTTAATTTGGTCTTAAGCACCCGCAACAGGGAACGGTATTCCCGGAGGATGAGTTTTTTTTCCTCTTCCTCATTAAGATTGTACTTCGGTATCTGCGCAACAGTTTCCATTAACTACGAATTTACGAAAAAGCTGTCTTTCTTTCTGCTTAAATGGCCTACATTTGCAACCCTAAATGAAAATCCCAAAAGAACAAATCACAAATCCCAATCCGGGCCTATTAATTGGAATTTGTCCAAAGGACTCATTTGAGGAATTCAAAATTTTGGAATTTCTAAAGCGGGTGTGGTGAACCTGCCTGCCGGCAGGCAGGATTGGTAGACATATCCCGACATTGGTCGGGACGCAGTGAAGCAATTTGATTTTTTGGATTTGCGGGTGTGGTGAAATTGGTAGACATACCAGACTTAGGATCTGGCGCCGTGAGGCATGGGGGTTCGAGTCCCTCCACCCGCACTCTTCAGGAATTGGTTAATTGGTCAATCAGGATCATCCCCAATTAACCACTTAACTAATTAACTTAATTAACAACAATGGCTACTGTCACCAAAGAAAACATCGGCCTGCTGCATGAGAAGCTGACCGTGAAACTGGAAAAGACCGATTACCTGCCTTCATTTGAAAAGGCCCTGAAAGAATACAGCAAGAAAGCCAATATACCCGGTTTCAGAAAAGGAATGGTGCCGGCGGGATTAATTAAAAAAATGTATGGCACTTCTTTGTTTACAGATGAAGTATTGAAAACGGTTGACCGGGAGCTGATAGGTTACCTGCAAAATGACAAGCTGGATATTTTTGCCCAGCCACTTCCGCTGGAAACAGATATCCGCGAACTGGATGTAAATAACCCGGCTGATTACACTTTTCATTTTGAAATCGGCATGAAGCCGGAATTTCAATTGCCTGATCTGGCAAAAGCAAAGATCACCCGTTATGTTGTTACCGTTACTGATGAAATGCTGGATAGCGAAGTGACACGTTTACAAAACCGGCACGGCAATATGAAGGATGAAGAATCAGTGACCGCTGAAGAGAATGTGCTGAATGTAAATTTTGTGGAAACAGATGCAGATGGCAATGAAACAGAAAGCGGCATTAAAAAAGATAATTCCCTGCTGGTAAAATATTTTGCCGGAAGCTACCGGGACAACTGGATGGGTAAGAAAAAAGAAGATTTTCTGCTGGTTCAATTAAAAACTGCTTTTGACGAAAAAGAAAGAGAATGGATCATCAGCGACCTGGGATTGAAAGACGACCACGCTGCAGCAGATAAGTATTTCAAAATTGTTATAACTAAAGTGGGTTTGCTGGAAAAAAAAGAATTAAATGAAGAATTCTTCAACCAGCTTTATCCCGGGCAGGATGTAAAAACAGAAGATGATTTCCGTAATAAATTAAAAGGAGAAATTCAAGCCTACTGGAACGGACAGGCAAAGAACCAGATTCACGACCAGGTATTTCATGAACTGGTGGATCATACTCAAATAAAATTCCCGGAAGGTTTTTTAAAGAAATGGGTGAAGACACAGGGAGAATCTGCTAAAACAGATGAACAGGTAGAAAAAGAATTCCCGGCATTCCTGAGCCAGCTGAAATGGACATTGATCTCTGATAAAATTGTCCATGATAATGCTATACAGGTAACTGCTGATGAAATCAGGGCATTTGCCAAACAACAACTTTTCAGCTATATGGGTGGCGCCAACCTGAGTGATGACCAGCCCTGGGTAACTGATTATATAGAAAAAATGATGAAAGACAAGAAATACGTTGAGGACTCTTACAACCGCATTCAAACACAGAAAATATTTGAGTGGACCGAAACACAGGTGAAGCCGGCCGATAAAGACATCAGTGCTGAAGAATTCAATAAAATGGTGGAGGCGCATCAGCACCATCATCATTGAGGGTAGTTAATTGGTTAATTAGTTAAAAGGTTGACTGGGTATCGTTCCATTTCAGTCTTTTTTCATTTAAACAGTCATCTTGACAGTGATTTTGGGTAGTGGGCTACTTTGATTTTTTGTCAAATTGTCAGAGGGCATTTTAAGCCAATTAATGCTCCATGAGGAATTTGCAGCCTAGTACAATACAAGAAAGGTAACAGATGATGAAAGATTTGATTTGGCTTTACCAATAGCGATGGAAGGCTAAAATACAATCAGCTTATTGGTAAATAATAAGAATGAAATGAGTAGAATAGAATTAACATGCAGTTAACCACGTAAAATTCTGGCTTATCGTTTGTATAAATGCGTTTGTGGTTATAACTTTTGAGTTTATCTTGTGTCCAATAAAAAAAGGGAGGGGGTGTAACAATCCACCATTATCCTCCCCGGAGACATAAAGGATTGCCCCCCTCTATTCTCCTGGCAGTGCCTACGAAGGCACTACTCTAACCTGTGCAACCGCAGATCGAAATTGGAAATGGCCTGCGGTGTGCCTTGACTACTTTCCCAGTCTCAGGATGGATATAACTCCACCTAAAAATGAGATTGCAGCTACGGCCGCACTTTTTGCAAATGGTCGTTTTCATAATATTCAAACCATTTAATTCTCCTTTTAATATCGGGCAGGAGGTCTCCCATTAACCTTTCGGTTAATCTTTTTATCTCAAGTAAGTACAAAAAAAATCTCAGTTGAGGCAACAACTGAGATTAGAATAATTCCGGTACCTCGCTTCCATTTGCAACGATCCGGTTTGAATATTATGAAAAGTAAAGATAGGAGGAGCGTCTGAAATATCAAAATCACCCATCATTTTCTTTTAATTATCTAATTATCAGCTGTTTGAAGAAATCAACAGAATGTGGAAAATCGCTTTTTGCGAGGAGGGGCATCTAGAGGTATCTTTACACTGTTCGGGTGTAAAAGGTTATCTAAATCATTTTCGCAAACAACAATTTATCAACTCCCTTCAGTTACCAGCTGAAGGGTTTTTGATTTCTTATCCATAAGAAAAAGAGCTTACACAAAAATACCTATTAAAGCATTTTTTTTGTAGCTGGATATATTCACATTATGTGGATAAAGGCAGTGTATAAGCCGCTGATGCAAGCCTGTGCTGAATCAGGTCATTTCTGCACAGTGGGTATCTATTTTTTTGTCAAACTTTTTTTGGAAATATTGAAAACAAGCCTTCCTAAAAATTAAATTAAATATCAGGTAGTAAAAAAAGAGGAATTTCCACTTATTGTCCCAACTGGTATATAGTTGCAACAGGAATAATTCATACATTTATAAAAAAAAAGATGTCAGAAGATAAAAAAGAAGTAAAAGTTGTACCAAATACGACTCCTGCTACACCACCGAAACCAGAAAAGCCGAATACTAATGTTACCTACGAAACGCATTCAGCAAACGATAGAGACAGTAACACTAAAAAGGAGAAAGAATAAAAAGAGGTAAGAAGACTTTGTAAACCTCCTTGCTCTTTTTGTTGCTTGAGTGAGGTTGATATTTATAGATTTTTCCAAATCCTCTATTCTAACAATCAACATTTCTCTTTTTCTATCCTCCTTAAATTCAGGGTGAGAAAAATATTCATTTAAAAAACATGATGGCTTTGTTCCGCTTGCAACCATACGACCTGGCATGAGGTTTTTCCATAGAACATATATGCAAATTATTAATCCAATGCCCATAACATAATAAGGAATATTCGTTAATGATGGCGCATCGTTGATTGTCTTACTAAAACAATACGCTACCATCCCGCCAAAAATAGATACGATTGTAAAACTCCTACTACAAGATTCTCTGAAAGATTTAAAAGTATCCTCATGTAGTTTATTGGATTGCTCAAAAACAAATTCTAAAGAAGAATTGTCATAATCATTCCAGTTTATATTTTTCATAGTATATATTTAATCTGTTAATCTCACCATATCCTCAAATGTCATAAATCTTTTGGTTAAGCCTGATGCCATAGCTGGGGTAATTTTTAAAGTCTGATGAATCCTCACAAAGTTATAATAGGTAAAGGTTAACCCAAGTGAGCAGCAGTGATTGTCAATTTTCTTAGAAAAAGCATTAGTACGCCTGGCAAATCGTTTATTATTCATTCTGATTGTCAAATTTTGTCTTTCAATGTGATTTGTTGTAATGTTTTTAGGATTAGGATTCCCTGATACGACAACCTTTTCTGACCCAAGATATCTTTTACGTCTGTCCATCTTCCCTTCCTTATTCTTGCCTATTCCATATTGTTTATCCTGCTGACAGTAATCAACCTCGTCAAAATTGACTCTAACGGCTTCTGGATAGGCTACAAACCCATCGGTCGTTAATTGAACCCGGTCTTTTAGCCTCGCAGATAAGTCCTGCATAAAGAATTTTGCTGTTTCTGCATCACGATGCCCAACAAACCAAGAAACAATAAGCTTGGTATCAGCATCCATACCTATCCAGACCCAAGCATCTCCTTTAGACTTGTTTTCTTCCGCTTCTTTTATATTTTTCTCCTTTGTATGTACATAAGACCACAGTTCATCTGCTTCGATATTTTTAGATGGAACATTTTTTACAGTCTCATCATGGAACTTTATACAGGCTTTACCTACCGACACCAACAGTCTTGTGACCGTGCATTTTGAAACTCCCATTATCCTGGAACAGGATCTGGTGCTGTTTCCTTCAACAAGCAGCTGAATAATTTTGGATCTCTTTTCAATAGATAGCTTATTCATACTACAATTTTTTATGTTTCCCCGATTTTTTTTTGGTCTTCAGCAGTTATTTCTATATATTTGTATACAGACGGATTGGTGGAGATAGGGGGTATTGAACCCCCGCAGTTACCTTCTCAACGGGCGTGCTGCTTTCCGCTATATCCCCTTCGATAAGAGTGGACTACGCCGGAATCGAACCGGGGGTTCTCTGGATGGAAAGCCTGAAACCCGCCATAATTATCGAAGCCCTTGATTTTCATAATTTTAAAAAACCTCTCGGTCGCCAAACTTGGGAGGTTTTTTGTTAGTACAAATATAAGGGAAAATGTTGAGATTACAAAATATATTTTAAAAGGATTCGTTAAGGTAAAAAAA
>JBGPKR010000179.1:0-7272 GCA_041486045.1 Chitinophagaceae bacterium
CTTTCTCTATACTTTCCTTAAACCGTAACAACTGTGCAATATGTTCTTTTAAGACATCCAGCACACTGTCTTTATTCTGCATAAAGATAGGAACCCACATGGACGGGTGACTTTTGGCCAGGCGGACAGTACTTTCAAAACCAGAACTCGCCATTTCAAAGATGGCCTGGTCCTCTTTTTCTTTTTCCAGCACCGTATTAGCCAATGCAAAAGAAGTGATATGTGAAATATGACTGACATATGCTGCATGCAGATCATGCGCTTTTGCCTCCATTTCCAATATGTGCATGCCGATCTTTTTATACATTCGCTTTACCCAGTTCAACGCATCCGCATCGCTTTCTTCTGCATTACAAATAACCACTGCTTTGTTTTCAAATGCATTTTTCACCGCTGCCTCCGGGCCGCTATATTCTGTACCCCACATGGGGTGAGTGGCTACATACCTTCCCCGTTTCGGATGATTTTTGACTGCTTCGATCAAATGTCTTTTCGTAGAACCAACATCCAAAACTACCTGCTGATCTATTTTATCCAGTACTACCGGTAATAAATGCAGCAGTTTGTCAACAGGAATGGCCAATACAATCACATCCGATTGCTCAATGGCTTCATCGATCGGCAAGATCTCATCTACAAGGTCCATTTCCACCGCTTTCTTTGCATGAACATCATTTTCTTCCACCCCGATCAGTTTATAACAAAGTTTCTTTTCATGCAGGCGAATAGCTAAAGATCCGCCGATTAATCCCACCCCAACAATGGCAATTACTTTTTTGCCGGTTTTTTCCATGCCTTCTTTTTGATTAGTCATATCTGGTAAATATTAATTGTTATATAAAAAAATCCCGGCCAACCCGGCCGGGATTCTCTTTATGTTGATTCTTAGTTGTTTTTCTATTTTGTATTCAACAAAAGTATTCCGGGCCACTTTTAATGAAGTCGTAATAATAATCCCGGTATGCGTTGTTAAAGGTCATATAACAAATCTAACTTTTCATCCTGTGAAATCCAACAACGGAACCAATTATTTTCTGCCGCCGCCGGTATTTGCATCATTCATCCTGATCTTCCGGCCCCGGTAGTTCTTCCCGTCAATTGCTTTGATCATCTTTTTGCCGGCCGATGGCTCAATTTCGATCCAGCTTGTCATTTCCTTCATATCAATTTTACCCAGCACTTCTTTTTTCAGATCACTCATATCAAGAATGAACTGTAAGAAACTTGCTTTGTAAAAACCATCCTTTGTACCCAGGTTAACAAACAATCGCTGAAAACCTTTTCCACCACTAAAACTTCTTCCGCTCGTATCCCTTTCCCTGTCTCTTGATGATGAAGGCCTCTCTATTCTTTCACCTCTCCTTTCCGGTCTTCTGTCATCGCCCCGCATATTAAGGTCAGCAGCATTTTCATAATATTTCAGAAAACGGTCAAACTCCAATGCCGCCACCCTTTGCAGTATTTCTTCTTTTTCTATGGTTCCGAATTTCTCTTTCAGCATGGGCAGGTAGGTCTCATATTGGCCGTGACTGATATCTGCCTGCAGCATTTTATCTATGAAATGAAAAAATTGTTTACGGCAAACATCTTTACCGGTGGGGACATCCATTTTATGAACCCTGGAATTCAATATTCTTTCTATTTGCCGCAGGCGGTAAATTTCTTTCGGTGTTACAATTGAAACCGAGATACCGCTTTTGCCCGCCCGGCCCGTACGGCCGCTCCGGTGTGTATAAACTTCCACATCATCAGGCAGCTCATAATTAATAATATGTGTGATACCCGTTACATCGATTCCCCTTGCCGCCACATCGGTAGCGATCAATAATTGTATGCTTTTATCCCTGAAAAGGCCCATCACTTTATCCCGTTGCTGTTGCGTCAGGTCACCATGTATGGCATCAATATCATAACCTTCCCTGGTTAACTGCTCAGCAATTTCCTGGGTATCTGCTTTGGTGCGGGCAAACACAATTCCATAAATGCCCGGGTTAAAATCAATGATCCGCTTTAATACTTCATACCTGTTATGATGTTGAGTGGCATAATACTGGTGATCAATATTGTCGGCCCCGGCATTCGTTTTCCCGATGGTAACCTCAAAAGGTTTATCCATATACCTTTTGCTGACCTGCCTGATCTGAACGGGCATCGTAGCGCTGAACAGCCAGGTGCTCTGGCGATTAGGTGTATTTTTTAAAATGAATTCGATATCATCTTTAAAACCCATGTTGAGCATTTCATCCGCTTCATCCAATACTACATAATGGATCTTTTCAAGATTAATAGCTTTCCTTTCAATCAGGTCAATTAAACGGCCCGGGGTGGCCACCACAATATGGGTTCCTCTTTTCAGATCCCTTATCTGCATGCTGATGGATGTGCCACCATAAACGGCGGTAACAGAGATATGTTCTTTTTTATTCTTAAATGTATTCAGGTCACTGGTGATCTGAAGACATAATTCCCGGGTAGGGCAAACGATCAATGCCTGCGGGAAACGGTCTTCTTTATCGAGAAGTTGTAAAAGGGGCAAACCAAAAGCAGCAGTCTTCCCGGTGCCGGTTTGGGCCAACCCGATAAAATCTTTGGTACCCTGTAACAGAACCGGTATAGCTTTCTCCTGGATGGGAGTAGGCTGTGTAAAACCTAAGGATTTAATAGAATTAAGCAGGCCTTCTTCAATACCCAACGATTCAAATGTGTTCACTGATTAGATTGACTTTATTGATTGATAAGAGGGGTCAAAGTTAGCTTTTAATAAGGGGAAAGGCTAATGTATTTTGGTTATAATGCAGGGCTGGTATGCCTGTAAATAAAAAAGCCCTCCTGGGAACAGGACGGCCTCTAACGATTGCTTGCCATATAAAAATTTTTATAAACCCAGTAATAATTTCAAGCAACCAAGTTAACCGGTTGATAAATTAACCCTTACTTATGAAGAGTATCAATCGTAGTGGTAGTTTTAACAGTTGTGTCTTTAACTACAGTAGATGAGTCATTTGTAGGTACTTTTGTAGTATCACTTGTCTTTGTTTCATCAACTTTTTTGTCAGAACTGTTGTTACAAGCCGCAAATGATGCAGCGATCAATGCAATTGCAAGAAATTTTTTCATTTTTTGTGATTTTTTTGGGGTTGTTTGAAATATTTCGCTGTTTATACCCGGAAAAGAAAAAGGTAACCCGGCTTTTTTAATTTTTTTTTCGGAATGGGGTTACTATTTTTAAAATCCGGTATTAAATAACGGAACTGTGAATCCAGAGAATAACGAAAAAGACCTGTTGGAAGGACTAGCCGCCAGTGACAAAAAAGCCATTGAAACCATTTACCGGGAAAATTTCAACATGGTTCAAAGCCTGGTAATCAACAACAACGGCTCGTCAGATGATGCCAAAGACGTTTTCCAGGAGGCCATGATAGTTCTTTATGAAAAGGTAAGGTCGGGTACTTTTGAGCTTAATTGCCAGATCAAAACATATATTTATTCGGTCTGCCGGCGTTTATGGCTCAAACGGCTGCAACAACTCAATCGTTATTTCCCCCAGGGAGAAAGTCTTGAGCTGACCGTGCCGGTAGAAGACGAAATTGAAGAACATGAGAAGAGGAATACCGAGTTTGAGATGATGGATAAGGCCATCAGCAGCCTGGGTGAGCCCTGCAAAAGTCTTCTGGAAGCGTATTATTTGCAGAAACAGAATATGCAGGTAATAGCAGTGAATTTTGGCTATACCAATGCGGATAATGCCAAGAACCAGAAGTACAAGTGCCTGATGAGACTGAAGAAAATATTTTTTACGCATTATAAAAACGGGAACAGTGATGGATGATATAAAAATTTTAGACGCTGTTGAAAAATACATCCGGGGTGAAATGAACCCGGACGAAAGACTGTATTTTGAAAACCTCCGCAAGACCAATTCAGAAGTTGACCAGTTAGTGGTTGAACATACTTTGTTTTTACAGCAAATGAACCGGTTTGGCGAGTGGAAGAAATTCAAATCAACTTTGCATGATGTGCATACCGATCTGTCTGAACAGGGTAAGATCAATTCAGCAAAACTTATAGGGAAAGCCAAAGTTGTTTACCTGTGGAAACGTTACAGAAGAGTAGCTACCATTGCTGCTGTGATTGCCGGTGTAACCACACTTTCAGTTACAGCCATGGTTAATTTCCTTTCTCCCAAAGCTGAAAATTCCAAAGTGAGGGAGTTAGTATTAAAAGTGGACAAGCTGGATGAAAAAACCAAACAACTGGATACCAAAATTGAGAAAGTTGATAAAAACACAAGCAAGCCCCCTATAACAACTGCGGTTCGCTTTAATGGCACAGGTTTTTTAATTGACGGCAGAGGTTATCTTGCTACCAATGCCCACGTTGTAAAAAATTCCAAAAATATTTACATACAAAATAATAAAGGCGAACAGTTCCGTGTAAAAGTGGTGCAGTTAGATGTGACTAAAGATATTGCCATCCTGAAGATCGATGATGCTGATTTTAAAGCTATCAGTTCATTACCTTATGGCATTCGCAGATCTAATTCTGATATTGCTGAGCCGATCTACACTTTAGGATTTCCAAGAAATGAAATTGTTTATGGTGAAGGATACCTGAGTGCAAAAACAGGTCTTAATGGTGATACGCTGACCTGCCAGATATCCATCGCAGCCAACCCGGGAAACAGCGGGGGGCCCGTCTTCAATCACAATGGTGAAATAATCGGAATTCTAAGCACCAAAGAAATTCAAAAGGAAGGCGCTGTGTTCGCCATTCAGTCGAAATTTATTTACCAGGCGCTTGAGCAGTTAAAAAAAGATACAGCCTACCAAAATGTAAAGATGTCAGCCAATTCCTCTGTTCGTGGCATGGACAAAGTACAGCAGGTGAAAAAAATACAGGACTTTGTATTTATGGTAAAAGGAGATTAAATCTATTAACCCCTATAAAAAAACGAGCTATTCGTCACAGATGAATAGCTTTTTCATTTTAGATAAATTGACCAGGACCTCAACTCCAGAGTTTCTCCGGGTACTCCCCTTTCTTAATTAATCCATTTAAACTTCTTTCAACTCCCGGTGCATCTTCTTTATAGGTTACACCAAACCATTGAGAGGATGTGGGGATCACTTTGATTTTACCCAATCCCTTTTTTATGAACTGATCCCCGATGATCGGAATGAAAAATTCTGACTTCAGGTTACTGATATTTTTCTCCAGAAAATCATGAAACATTTTCACACTCAGGCCAAATACGGAAATATCAAAACACCAGAAGTTCATGGACACTTTTGATGCAGAAGATACCTCTTGCCTTTGACCATTTTCTTCATACATAATCCTGCCGTCTTCTTTATATATATTTGTCCTTTCATTGATGGTAACCAAAAAGCCATCCTTATCCGCTTCGCAAACGCCGCGGCTTACCGAGCCATGCTCGGATAATGTTTTATTTAACTCATATCCGATGATGCAATAGAGTTTATCACTGCAATCCTTTACCAAAAAATCATGTGCCTTAATAAAAGCATCTCTGCCATAGAAATCATCGGCATTAATAACAGCGAACGGTTCCTTTACAGCATCCGTTGCACAAAGTACTGCATGGGCTGTTCCCCAGGGCTTGGTTCTTCCGGCAGGTACTTCAAATCCATTCATAAACGCATCCATTTCCTGGAAAACATAATCAACAGGAATGCGGTTCTTCAGTTTTGGTTCAAAAATTTTTTTAAACTCCTCAAAAAAATCTTTACGGATTATAAAAACCACTTTCCCAAACCCGGCACGTATGGCATCGTAGATGGAATAATCCATAATGGTTTCATTGCCCGGGCCAAAGCCCTGCACCTGTTTCATACTTCCATAGCGGGAAGCCATACCGGCTGCTAATATAACAAGCGTGGGTTTCATCTGCTTTTCAAAATTGCGGCCCGAAATTAAAGTAAATTCGCCAAGCCGGTTATTTTATTATGCAGGATATACATCTTAATAATATTACGCTTGATCACTTATCTGTTCCGTTATTTACTGCAAAAAATATTGACCTGTCTGTTTTGAGGCTGGATAAAATTCATCCTCTTATTTCCGGCAACAAATGGTTCAAACTCCGATATTATCTGGAAGAAGCAAAAAAATTAAAGAAAAAAAAGATTATAACCTTTGGAGGAGCCTGGTCAAACCATATCCTGGCTACAGCAGCAGCCAGCCAGTTAAATGGCTTTGCTGCAACAGGCATTATCCGTGGTGAAGAAGCAACAGGAGTTTCACCAACACTTAAACAAGCAAAAGCAATGGGCATGCAGCTGATCTTCATCAACCGGGAAGATTACAGCCGGAAAAGGTTCCCGGAAGAAATTATTCATGATGATAATTATTTTATCAACGAAGGTGGCTATGGAATAAAAGGCGCAGCAGGTGCAGCAACCATTCTGGATGATGTGGAAAAAGAAAACTATTCACATATTTGCTGCGCAGCCGGCACCGGAACTATGACAGCAGGCCTGGTGCTGGCAGGCGGGAAGCAAAATAAAATTCTTGCTGTCAGTGTATTGAAAAATAATTTTGAGATTGAGCAGCAGGTAAGATCATTGCTTCCGGTGAAAGAAATGAATTTTGATGTCATTCATGATTATCATTTTGGCGGTTATGCAAAATATAAACCTGGGTTGATCCAATTCATGAATGAATTTTACCGGCTGACATCCATACCATCAGACTTTGTTTATACCGGGAAATTATTTTATGCCATTTATGACCTCATAGCCACCGGCTATTTTCCACCGGGCAGCAGGCTCTTACTTATTCACAGCGGAGGGCTGCAGGGCAATGCATCACTGGGTAAGGGAACGTTAATATTTTAAGTTTTTTCTGTTGCTATCCTATCTTTGCTTTAGCCCATACCTGAAACCGATCCTTTCCCGTTCTAAATAATATGAAAAAACTGTTCCTGTTATTCCTTCTCTTTACCATCAGCACAGGCAGCATGCTTTATGCACAGGACACACTTCCCCGTTTCACATTAAAAAATGCAGGGAATAACCGCATCATTATCGGGTGGGTCAATAATTATCCAGATATCAGGCAGATCAGTATTCAGCGTTCAACTGACAGTCTTAATTTATTTAAAACCATTCTTACGGTCCCGGATCCGTCAGCCATTCAAAACGGGTATATGGATGTAAAGGCCACGAATGATCAAATGTTTTACCGTTTGTATATATTACTGGATAAAGGTGTTTACCTGTTTAGCGCCACTAAAAAAACAATACCGGATAC
>JBGPKR010000180.1:0-7158 GCA_041486045.1 Chitinophagaceae bacterium
AGGCGGCAGGAGCTTTCATACATCTCGGCTCCTTCTTTTTTTCCAATACTGATGTATTTATGAATAATATCCAGTTGCGATCTTGAGTTGATAGCACCGATATCTGTATTCTTATCCATCGGGTCGCCAACGATCAATGATTCAATCCTGTCTTTTAATTTTTTAATTACTTCTTTAGCTACCGATTCCTGTACATACAAACGGGAGCCGGCACAGCATACATGCCCCTGGTTAAAATAAATTCCATTGATAACTCCTTCCACCGCCTGGTCAATCGGGGCATCTTCAAAAATTATATTTGCAGCCTTGCCTCCAAGCTCCAGTGTTGCTTTTTTATTGGTGCCGGCAATGGCCCTTTGAATTATTTTTCCAACATCAGTTGATCCTGTGAATGCAATTTTATTTATATCGGGATGATTCACTATTGCAGCACCGGTTGCTCCTGCACCGGTAATGATATTTACCACACCCGGAGGCAGATCCGCTTCCTGGATAATTTCGGCCAGCTTTAAAGCAGTCAGCGGAGTTGTTTCAGCTGGTTTTAAAACAACGGTGTTACCAGTTGCAATGGCTGGTGCAATTTTCCAGGCAGCCATCAGCAGTGGAAAATTCCAGGGAATAATTTGCCCCGCCACACCCAGCGGCTCCGTGGTTCGATTCGGGAATGCATATTCCAGTTTGTCTGCCCAGCCTGCATAATAAAAGAAATGATTGGCAGCAGTCGGCACATCAAAGTCGCGGCTTTCACGGATGGGCTTGCCACCATTGAGTGATTCAATGATGGCAAGCTCTCTTGTTTTCTCCTGCACCATTCTTGCAATCCGGAAAATATATTTGGCTCTTTCTTTAGCCTGCATTTTCTTCCACACTTTCTCATAAGCATTACGTGCTGCTTTCACAGCATTGTCCACATCCGCGGCGCCGGCTTCTGCCACCTCACTCAGTTTTTCTTCATTGGCCGGGTTGATAGTATCAAAATATTTTTTGCTCAATGGCTTTTGCCATTCGCCATTGATAAACAAATCGTATTGTTTATTAATGGTTGCTGCACTCTTGCTTTCAGGTGCAGGGGCATACGACCAACTGGTGTCAAATTTTAATTTGATCGTATTGCTTTTTTTTGCTGCTACTTTTTTCTTTGTTGCGGGCATATATTATTCTTTTATGTTACCAGCGACACCTGCCTGCCGGCAGGCAGGTTAACACGGATGAACTTTCGTTGCATCCGCCAACCAGCGGATTGTTCTTAATTTTTCTTCCGGCGGAAGAGAAATTAAGAATCACACTTCATCGTTCCGAATTCTATTCAACAAAATATGTCGCCCCTACAGGGCTCTGAAAACATTTCATTCATCTATCCCCGGGTTAAAACCCGGGGTTACCATTATACCGCCCCTACGGGGCTCTTTTTAAAACATCTTTCATTCAATCCCGGGCTACCAATTTCGTCTACGAAGCTCCCTACTTTCTAATTCCTTATTTTTTATTCCTTATTTCTTATTTCCGTTGGGGAGGCTTTAATCAACACTAAAGTAATTCGCCGCCTGGTAAACCCCTGTCTTTTCTTTCACCATCTGCATTAATACATCGTTCGCCAAACTGCTGGCTCCAAAACGGAACCAATGATTATTCAACCAGTCTTCTCCCAGCGTTTCTTTTACCATCACCAGGTAATGCAATGCCAGTTTTGATTTTGAAATACCACCGGCTGGTTTCATGCCGATCATCTTTCCGGTTTTGTAATAAAAATCTCTTATTGCTTCCAGCATCACTAAAGTTACCGGCATGGTGGCAGCCGGTTGAATTTTTCCCGTGGATGTTTTTATAAAGTCTGCACCGGCATGCATGGCAATATCACTGGCCCGTCTCACTTTATCAAATGTTCCGAGTTCTCCTGTTTCTAAAATGACTTTTAACCTTGCTTCGCCGCAGGCTTCTTTGATGGCGGCTATCTCATCAAAAACAAAATTGTATTCGCCTGCATGAAATTTTCCCCTGCTGATGACCATATCCACTTCATCAGCTCCTTCATTCACCGCATATTTAGTATCCCTGATCTTAATGTCCCTGGGTGCCTGCCCGCTTGGGAAAGCAGTAGCAACGGAAGCAACTTTTATCCCGGAATCACCCAATGCTTTTTTGGCAACCTTTACCATGGATGGATAAACACAAATAGCGGCAACAGTTGGAATGTCAGCCAGCGCATCATGCGGATGCATGGCCTTGTAACAAAGTTGTTTCACTTTACCGTCTGTGTCCTTTCCTTCCAGGGTGGTCAGGTCAATCATATTCAGCACCAGCTTCAGACCGTTCATCTTTGATTCCTTCTTGATACTTCGTTTGGTGAAACGGGAGGCCCTTTCCTCCACACCCACCTGGTCTATCCGGGGTGAAAGGCTGAAACCTGCCTGACCGGCAGGCAGGTCAGGAAGATAAATTAAGGATCCACTCCTTCTCATACATCAAAAATTGATTGAACTCAAAGATAACCAAAGTTCAGGTGAATGGATAGCGCCGGGTTTTTCGTCATAAGCCTGTCCTTCTATCAATTTATTAACCAGTTTAAGCCGGATTCCCTTAAATTCGGCTTCCTTAAAAACTATCTGAAATGAGAAAACCCGGATTATGGCTCGTTTGGGGATGCAGTTGCTTGTTCAGCATACCTGTTTTTGCGCAGCCCACATTTCCCGAAAACGGTACTGCCGACCCCCGTCACGGGTATTATGCGTTTACCAATGCTACGATTGTAAAAGATGCGGGCACTACTTTGTCCAATGCAACACTTGTAATCAAAGATGGAAAGATTGTTTCGGTAGGTGCTGGTCTTGCGGTACCTGCCGGCGCAGTTGAAGTGGATTGCAAAGGCAAATACATCTACCCCTCTTTTATTGACATCTACACAGACTATGGCACTCCGCAACGGCAGCAAACAACCGGCGGCGGAGGTTTTAATTTTAACCAACCTCCTCAGATGGACAATGCTGTAAAAGGTCCTTATGGCTGGAACCAGGCCATCAAATCTGATGTGGATGTTTATAAAGTTTTCAGCGTAAGTGAGACCACAGCTAAACCCCTGCGTGAAGCAGGGTTCGGCACGGTGCTCACGCATGTGAAAGACGGAGTGGCCAGGGGTACAGGCGCCATTGTTACACTCGCCAATGAAAAAGAAAATCTCGTTATCGTAAAAGAAAAAGCTTCGGCTCATTACTCTTTCAATAAAGGAACTTCAGCACAATCTTATCCAAGTTCTATGATGGGCTATATTGCTTTGCTGCGCCAGACCTATCTCGATGCGGCCTGGTATAAAAACAAACCTTACCTGGAAGGTTTCAATGCCACACTTCAATCGTGGAATGATAACCAGGGCCTGCCGCAGGTTTTTGAAGCAGGCGATAAATGGAATGATCTGAGGGCCGACAGGATAGGAGATGAGTTTGGAGTTCAGTATATCATCAAAGCGGGACAGAACGAATACCAGCGTATCAAAGAAATGAAAGCAACTAATGCCACTTTCATTCTTCCGCTCAATTATCCGCAGGCACAGGATGTGGAAGATCCCGCCGATGCAAAATTTGTTTCCATAGAGGACATGAAACATTGGGAAATGGCTCCTACCAATGCTGCCGCTTTTGAAAAAGCCGGTATTCCATTCTGTATTACCACCGCCGATCTGAGAGCGGTAAATACTTTCTGGACCAACCTTCGCAAAGCAATGGAATACGGATTGAGTGAAGCCAAAGCCATGGAGGCGCTGACAAAAACTCCTGCTACCACATTGGGCATTTATGATAAAGTAGGAAGCCTTGATGCAGGCAAGCTGGCTAATTTTTTAATTACCAACGGTCCCATCTTCAACGAAAAAACAAATATCCTGTACAACTATGTGCAGGGAATCAAATACGGAGTAAAAACTGATGATAATATTGCCGGAACTTATAACCTCTCCGTCAATATGCCAACGGGAACAGAAAAATATACATTAGATGTGAAGAGCAGCAGTTCTGTAACCATGTATGGAAAAGATACGTTGAACAGCAAATTCAGTTTTGACGGCAAACAAATCAAACTGAGTTATGCTCCCATGCAAAGAAGACAAAGACCTGCTATGCAACCCGGCGACACAACACAAAGAAGACCGGGTGGATTTCCCGGCGGTTTTGGCGGAGGGCAGACTCAAACACTGCCTGCATCGGCCACCAGACTAAGCGGCATGAGCAGCGGCACTGAATGGAATGGCACCGGTCTTGACTCTTCGGGAAATAATTTAACATGGACCGCCATATTTGTAAAAGCGGCGGAAATAAAAATCGACAGTGTGAAGAAAAAGGATGCTCCTGTTATTGGTAAGGTTATGTATCCTTTTATGCCTTTTGGATGGGATGAAGAACATCAGCCCAAACAGGAAACGATACTGATTAAAAATGCCACCGTCTGGACAAGTGAAAAAGAAGGCGTATTGCAAAACACGGACGTATTACTTAAGAACGGAAAGATAGCAGCTATCGGGAAAAACCTGAACGAACCCGGTGCAAGAATAATCGATGGTACAGGCAAACATGTTTCTCCGGGCATTATTGACGAACATTCCCATATTGCTGCCTCTTCTATTAACGAAGGAGCACAATCGGTAACATCTGAGGTAAGGATCGGCGACAACCTGAATCCCGAGGATATAAACATCTACCGCCAGTTGAGTGGTGGAGTTACTACTTCTCACATCCTTCACGGGTCGGCTAACCCGATCGGCGGGCAAACGCAGCTGATAAAACTCCGTTGGGGTCTTGATGATGATGAAATCAAATTTAAAAACTCAGATGGCTTCATCAAGTTTGCATTGGGGGAAAATGTAAAACGTTCCAATTTCAATATTGTTGGCGGAAACAACCGTTATCCCGATACAAGGATGGGAGTGGAGCAGGTATATGTGGATGCCTTTACAAGGGCAAAGGATTATAAAAAAGAATGGGAGGATTACAATGCTGCTAAAGACCAATTAATAAAAGCGAAGAAACCGCTAACCGGTCTTTATCCTCCACGCCGTGACCTGGAACTGGATGCACTGGTTGAAATATTAGAGAACAAAAGATTTATTACCTGTCATTCTTATATACAGAGTGAGATCACCGGGCTGATCGAAGTGGCGGAAAAAATGGGTTTTAAAGTAAACACCTTCACCCACATACTCGAAGGATATAAAGTGGCGGATAGAATGCTGAAGCATGGAGCCAACGCTTCTACCTTCTCTGATTGGTGGGCCTATAAAATGGAAGTGGAAGATGCGATCCCTTACAACGCTGCGATCATGGTACGTGTAGGTTTGAATGTTGCCATTAATTCTGATGATGCTGAAATGGCAAGACGGCTGAACCAGGAAGCCGCAAAGACAATTAAGTATGGAGGATTAAGCCAGGAAGAAGCGCTGGATCTTGTAACGATAAACCCCGCCAAAATGCTGCATGTGAATGACAGGGTGGGCAGCCTGAAAGTGGGCAAAGATGCAGATGTAGTTGTATGGTCCGACAATCCGCTAAGCATTTATGCAAAATCATTATACACCATCGTTGACGGCACTGTTTATTTTGACCGGCAGAAAGATGAGCAAATGCAAAAGGATGTGGATGCCGAAAGGGCAAGACTGGTAAAAAAGCTAAACGGAGAAAAGAGAAGCGGCGCCACTACTATTCCCGCACAACCTACTTACCATGTCACATTTACCTGTGATGACTATACTCACAACCATGGGATACTGGAGATTGATGAAGATGATATCGATAACAACTAAAATATATTGAAATGAAAAAAATATTTTTATCATTCATATTTGGCGGTTCATTGGTGTTCGCCCAGGCACAATCAAATGTATTGCCTGCCGAAAAACAAAAAACGCCTATTGTTATCAGCAATGCAATAATTCATACAGGCAATGGTGAGGTTTTGGAAAACGCTTCCATTGTAATTGTGGATGGAAAAATTACAGCGGTCGGAAAAAATGTTTCTGTTCCGGCCGGTGCAGAGATGGTTGATGCAAAGGGCAAGCAGGTTTACCCCGGTATTATTCTACCTGTCAGCTCATTGGGCCTGATCGAAATAGGGGCAGTAAAAGCATCGAATGATGCCAGGGAAATGGGTGATATGAATCCCAATGTTCGTTCCATTGTTGCCTACAATACCGATTCAAAGGTGATCAACACACTCCGGTCAAATGGGATACTGGCAGCCAATATTGTTCCGCAGGGAAGTTTCCTCGCAGGTTCTTCGACAGTTGTACAATTAGATGCATGGACATGGACTGATGCTGCTGTAAAGCTTGATGGAGGCATGCATTTGTATATGCCTTCCCTGATGCCCCGCCCCAACTTTGGAAGATTTGGTGGAGGTATGCCCGGCGGGCCCAATGCAGGACAGCAAAGCGACCCGGTAAAGGAAGGGCTGGAGCAATTAGAGAAACTGAAAGCTTTTTTCAGGGAAGCAAAAGCTTATAATGCGGTGGTCAAACATGATGAGACCAACCTGAAATATGAATCAGTAAAAAATCTTTTTACCAGGGCCCAGAAATTTTATGTGCATGGCAATACGGTGAAGCAGATGCTGGTAGCGCTGGATTTTGTAAAAGAGTTTGGTTTTGATGTAGTGATCGTGGGCGGCAGTGAAAGCTGGCAGATCCCTGATCTGCTAAAGCAGCATAATGTATCGGTGATATTGCAGCAGATGCACAGTTTACCCACTTCCAATGATGATGATGTGGACCAGCCTTACAAATCGGCTGCCGCTTTGCAGAAAGCAGGAGTGTTGTTTGCTATTTCTGATGATGACAATCAAACCCGGGGCCGCAACATAGCATTTAATGCAGGTACAGCTGCTACTTATGGATTAACTAAGGAAGAAGCGTTGGCAGCTATTACGCTGAGTGTAGCAAAAATTATGGGTGTGGCTGATAAAACCGGGAGTATTGAGGTGGGTAAAGATGCCAATATCATTATCAGTTCAGGTGATATACTGGACATGATGAGCAACAACATTACAGACGCCTTTATCCAGGGTCGTAAAATAAATCTTGACGACAAGCAAAAACAGCTGAATGACAGGTATGAGCAGAAATATAATTTGAAAGGCAAGAAACCATTCTGATAAACTCCCGGATAAACAGGTTATTGCCGG
>JBGPKR010000181.1:0-7092 GCA_041486045.1 Chitinophagaceae bacterium
AAGAGAATTACATCAAGGCCATCTTTCACCTGCAGGGTGAGGAGGCCACGGTAACCACCAATGAACTGGCCCGGGAATTGAAGACCAGGCCGGCTTCTGTTACTGACATGATGAAAAAGCTGAAGACTAAAAAATTACTCCACTACCAGCCCTACCAGGGTTTCCGCTTAAGCAACGAAGGCAGCAAAGTGGCGCTGGGCATTATCCGCCGCCACCGGCTCTGGGAATATTTCCTTTCAGAGAAATTAAAATTCAGCTGGGACGAAGTGCATGAAGTAGCCGAGCACCTTGAACATGTCAGCAGCAAAAAACTGATCGATAAACTGGATGAGTTCCTCGGCTTCCCCCGTGTCGATCCGCATGGCGACCCGATTCCGGATACCCATGGTAAGATCAAAATCAACCAGCAGGTTTGTCTTGCTGATATGACAATAAACAAAACCGCCATAGTATGTCATGTAGCCGATCAGTCAACGGAGATGCTGGAATTATTAAAGCATAAGCATATCAGCATCGGCACCCGGCTGGAAGTGAAAAAGAAATTTGATTTTGATAATTCCATGGAAATAAAGATCCACCAGTCCAAAAGGACTCCTTCGGAGCAGCAACCTTTTAACATCAGTGAACAATTAGCAAAAAATATTTTCGTCAGTTATGGTTCCTAAACCGCATCAGCAGCAATCATTAAGTGAGGTACATGAAAGTATAGACACTACCAGCACCCGGCGACCGGGCTGGAGGAGGATCTTATCTTTTTTTGGTCCGGCCTATTTAGTAAGTGTCGGATATATGGACCCGGGCAACTGGGCCACCGACCTGGCCGGGGGAAGCAAGTTTGGCTATAAACTCATCTGGGTCTTATTGATGAGTAATTTAATGGCATTGCTCTTGCAAAGTTTGTCGGCAAGATTAGGAATTGTAAGAGGCCGTGATCTTGCGCAGGCCAACCGGGAGATCTACCCCCGCTATGTCAATTATGCTCTATATGGCCTTGCTGAAATAGCAATCGCTGCCTGCGACCTGGCTGAGGTATTGGGCATGGCCATCGGTATTCAATTATTGACGGGGCTTCCGCTTATCTGGGGTGTCTGTATTACTGTATTGGATACTTTCCTGTTCCTGCTGTTGCAAAGATTAGGCATGCGGAAAATGGAAGCCTTTATTATTGCACTGGTTGCTATTATTGGTTTATCATTTCTTATCGAGATCATTTTAGCCAAACCAAATTTGGGCGAAGTAGCTTCCGGTTTTGCACCATCCATTCCCGGCAACGAAGCCTTATATATTGCTATTGGCATCATCGGCGCTACCGTCATGCCGCATAACCTGTATTTACATTCAGCTTTGGTACAGACAAGATTATTCAAAAGAGATAAAAAGGGGATCAAACGGGCATTGAAATTAAATTTCATTGACAGTACCATTGCACTCAACCTTGCTTTCTTTGTGAATGCTGCCATATTGGTACTCGCTGCCACTGTTTTTTTTAAAAGTGGACGGACGGATGTGGCAGAAATTAAAACGGCACATGAACTGCTGAATGATTTCCTCGGCACCAAACTGGCGCCTACTCTTTTTGCTGTTGCACTGATTGCGGCAGGACAAAGTTCTACCATCACAGGAACCCTGGCGGGGCAAATTGTTATGGAAGGTTACCTGCACCTGCGCATCAACCCATGGATACGAAGACTGATGACAAGGATGATCGCCATTATCCCGGCAGTGATCGTGATCCTTATCAACGGGGAAAAAAATATTGACAGCCTGCTCATATTAAGCCAGGTGATCTTAAGCCTGCAATTAGGATTTGCCGTCATACCGCTGATACTGTTTGTAAGTGATAAAAAAACAATGGGTGGCTTTGCTATCAAACCGCTTACCAAAATACTCGCATGGCTGATCACTTCCATTCTTGTCTACCTGAATCTCCGGATGGTGACAGAACAGGCCGGTGGCTATTTTGCCACTTCAGGAAATATTTTCTGGAAGGCGGTCATCATTTCAGGCGGGTTGTTATTTGTAGCTTTACTCATCATTTCTGTTGTTTATCCGCTGATGGGTAAAAGGCGCCGCGATACAGCATTACATCCTGAAGCCAGTGGCTTGCAGCAGATCGCTGTCCCTGTCTATAATAAAATTGCCGTGGCGCTGGAGTTCAGTGAGAAAGATGAAAAATTATTATCTCATGCCATTGGCCAGGCCCACAAAAAAACATCCTTCGTACTGATACATGTGGTGGAAAGTGTACCGGCCAAATTACTGGAAAAAGAAAGTGATGACCTTGAAACAAGAACCGACCAACAGCAGATAGATTTTTATGCAGAACAATTGAAACAAATGGGATATGAAGCTTCAGGCATACTTGGATTCAACAGGCGTTCAAGGGAAATTGTCCGTATCATTAAAGAATCCAATGCGGATATGCTGGTCATAGGCGCCCATGGTCATGCAGGTATCAAGGATTGGTTCTATGGACAAACAATAGATTCGGTCCGCCATGAACTGAATATACCGGTGCTGGTGGTGAATGTTTGAGGGAGAGAGAGCAGTCTTTAGTCTTTAGTCGGCAGGGGCTAGCGGTGAATAGCTAATTGGAATGAGCACCTAAATTTTTTTGAATAATTAAATTATATCTTAATCCCTGGAATAAGCATTTATAAAATCTTTAGTGAATACAATGTAATAAGACATGACTAACGACTAAAGACTCACCCCGCCACTGCTTTCCTCGAATGATTCCGCAACAAATGTTTGAACCTGCTGAATGTTTCCGGTTTGATGTTAAGATAAGAAGCTAAAAATTTCTGCGGCACCCGCTGCATCAGTTCCGGGTTCCTGGTCACAAAATCAAGGAACCGTTCCCTGGCTGTCATTTTCACCAGTTGCATACGCCACTTGTCTTTCAGGATCATCGTCTGTGTGATTACCATACGGCCAAGGTGTTCCATTTTTTGTGATTGCGCAAAAATTGATTCCAGGTCGTCATAAGTAAAGGAAACAACGATGCTGGGTTCAATAGCTTCTATAAAATATTCGGAAGGGGTGCGGCCATGAAATGACTCCTGGCAATGGATGATATGTCCTTCATAAGAAAGTTGTGTATTAAATTCTTCGCTGTCTTTCCTGTAGTACTTACGGATAAGCCCTTTGAGAATAAAGTTGATATAATTTTCTACCTCCCCGGCTCTTGTCAGAATTTCTTTCTTATCAAACCTTCTCACTTTAATGCAGGGCAAAAAAAACTGTTTAAACTCTTCATCTGTAAGCTTAACAAATTTGTTCAGGTAATTATGAAGTGGCCTTGCCGTTTCCATGCTACTAAATACCACTAAAAGCTACAATAAATAATTGATTCAGATCAAGGCAGGGCATGATTTTTATTTTAATGGTATTCAGGATTTTCCTCTCTCAAACAGCAGCTCAGGATAATATCTTAGTTTTGCCGCCTGCCGCCAAAAGCGACAAAATGCTGACTATTAATCTATAAAACAAATTTGTATGCCCCAAAAGATCAAGGTTGCCAACCCGGTGGTAGAACTGGACGGTGATGAGATGACAAGGATTATCTGGAAATTCATCAAAGACAAACTCATTCTTCCCTACCTGGACCTTGACATCAAATATTATGACCTCAGCATTGAATCACGTGATCAGAGCAATGACCAGGTAACCGTTGATGCTGCCAATGCCATCAAACAATATGGTGTAGGTATCAAATGTGCCACCATCACTCCTGATGAAGCAAGAGTGAAAGAATTTAACCTGAAACAAATGTGGAGAAGCCCCAATGGAACCATCCGGAATATTTTAGATGGCACTGTTTTCCGGGAACCCATCGTTATCAGTAATGTACCGAGATTAGTAACCAACTGGACCGCTCCTATCATTGTTGGCCGTCATGCTTTTGGCGACCAGTACCGAGCAACCGATACAGTGATAAAAGGAAAAGGGAAACTAACCATGACCTTTACACCGGAAGGCGGCGGCGAACCCCAGGTTTTTGAAGTATTCAATTTTAAAGGCGATGGCGTGGCGTTAAGTATGTACAACACCGATGAAAGTATCTCGGGTTTTGCAAGAAGTTGTTTTAATATGGCATTGAGCAAAAAATGGCCTTTGTATTTATCTACAAAAAATACCATCCTGAAAAAATACGATGGACGTTTCAAAGATATTTTTGAAGAAATTTATGTGAATGAGTTTAAAACACAATTTGTTGCTGCCGGCATAACTTACGAACACCGCCTGATCGATGATATGGTGGCCAGCGCATTAAAATGGAATGGCAATTTTGTCTGGGCCTGTAAAAATTATGATGGGGATGTGCAAAGTGATACCGTTGCACAGGGATTCGGTTCTCTCGGTTTGATGACATCTGTTTTAATTACTCCCGATGGAAAAACCATGGAAGCCGAAGCGGCGCATGGTACGGTAACAAGACATTACCGTGATCACCAGGCAGGCAAACCAACTTCTACCAATCCCATTGCCAGCATTTTTGCATGGACAAGAGGTTTGGCTTTCCGTGGAAAGTTAGATGCCAACAAAGCTTTGATCGAGTTTTGCAATGCGTTGGAAGAAGTTTGTGTGGAAACCGTGGAAGAAGGCAAGATGACCAAGGACCTTGCTGTTTGTATTCATGGCAATAAAGTGAATCATGGGGAGCATTATTTGTATACAGAAGAGTTTTTGGATGCAATAGATCAGAATTTGCAGAAGAAGTTGAAATAAGATTTACTGTATCTCAACAATACTTTGTCACCCCAGTCAGCAACCTAGATTTTTTTATTAAGATGTCTCCGCTATGCAAAGACCCAATTTCCTGCATCTTGTTCTAAACAGCAAAACCAATGCATCCCAGCAAACTGATCAACGTCTTTTTACTAATGATAATACCTGCAAGTTCGTTTGGACAGGTTCCTGATTTTGAATCCAATTTTACCGATGAAGATTCTCTTGAAAGCGAAGTGATCAATAATCAACTTTTCCATAACTATGATTTCATTTTCTCCTATACCGGCGGAAGTTACTGGACAAGAAAGAAATCGAATGTTCATATCATTGGCTTAAAGAACGATAAATGGTTTTATACAAATATCATTAAGGAGTTCAACGAGAATGACAACTTTGAGACGGACAGCATCCCATCTTCAACAACTGTCAAAAAACATAAGCTCAGTAAAAGGATAGTCAAAAAATTATTAAATGAATTCACGCAAAACAGGCTCTGGGAGCTTGGTAATGATTCCCTGAATATATATGAAAAGAAAATGCCAGATGGCACATCCAGCGCTTATATTGTCACCGATGGACCAACATATAAATTTGAATTGATAACTCCTTCAAAATGCCGGACCGTTTTCTCGTATCATCCCAGGTATTATCTTGAAGCGATCCCCGAGGTCTATACAAGACAGAATTTTATCAACTGCATGGATGCAATACGAAAATTAATTATTAACAAATACCAGCATTGATATTTTTTTCTCCGACGAATCTCCTCCCTCCATGCAACTGATTCGATAAAAGTAAGCCCATAGGGACTCGTCGAATTACGAAGCCGAAACATTTTAACCAACGAGTCCCTCCTTGAAACCTTTAAATTTGTATATTCACAATTGCCCTGGAGGAGTCTCGTCGGGAAAGAAAATTTCACTTGCTTAAAATTTATTTGAAATGAGAGTACTGCCGGTATTATTTTTTTATTTATTTCTATATGGTTCTTTAAATGGACAAACCATACCGGATGTTACCAGGTCAAATACCCCAACTGATAATAAGTTGATCAGCCGGCAGGATTCAGTTGTTAATGATGCCGTACAGGATCTTTTGAAAAGATCTCCAATACCCGGACTTTCCATAGGCATATATCAAGCGGGGAAATCATCAACATACAATTATGGTGAAACAGAAAAGGGAGGAAATAAATTACCTTCAGCAAATACCATCTATGCCATCGCCTCCATTTCAAAAACCTTTACGGGTATCCTGCTTGCAAAAGCAACTATTGAGAAAAGAGTAAACCTGGATGATGATATAAGAAAGTATTTAAGCGGCGCTTATCCAAACTTAGAGTACCAGGGGCAATTCATCAAACTTAAATACCTTACTAATCACCGGTCAGGAATTCCATTTTCATTGCCTGACAATCCTGAAATGATGCCGGGTTTCAATAATGATGTAGAACCATGGGCGACCAGGGTGCAACAACAATATCAGCATTATACAAGAAATGATTTTTACAAAGACCTGCGCCTTGTTAAGCTGGATACGATCCCGGGCTACAATGCCAGTTACTCCAACGCCGCTGTTCAGCTTTTGAGTTATATCTTGGAAAAATTATATCATCAACCTTTTGAAAATGTTTTAAAAGATAAGATCACAATGCCCTTGCAAATGACCAACACAAAAATTACTCTTACAAAAACCGATAGCCTTCATTTGGCAAGGGGTTACGACGAAACGGGTCTTCAATTGCCTTATGTGCCGGACATGTTTCTCGGGGCAGCTTCCATTAAATCTACAGTCAATGATCTGCTGAAATACATAAGATGGAACGTGAAAGAAAAGGATGAAGCTGTCAAGCTTTCTCATAAAAACATTTGGGGAGATAATGATTATTACTCCACAGGACTGAACTGGCAGGAACTGCATTCAAATGGGTATACTGTTATCTGGCAATCAGGCATGATCCCGGGTTTCCAGAGTTTTTGTGTGTTCTATCCGGGTTTAGATATGGGAATTGTTGTGTTGAGTAATGAATCAGAAAAGACCCTGGGTCGCAATTTAGAATCAATGATCAATCAGATCATGCCAAAATTGAACAAACGGGTGATTTCCCTTCCTTAAAGTATTTTATACAAAAAACTAAACCTGTTACCAACAACTGAACCCAGGGAAATCTTCCGGCAAGTTCCGTACATTCAATAAAAAAATACAAACAAAATGAAAATTGTAAGAGTAACCTATACCGCCAAAGCAGAGTTTGCTGAACAGAATCAGGGTAATATAAAAAATGTAATGGCTGATCTGCAAATACCAGACCATCCCGGCATCAACTACAATGCCTGTTTAAGTGCCGATGGCAAAACA
>JBGPKR010000182.1:0-6995 GCA_041486045.1 Chitinophagaceae bacterium
ATCACGGTTGACCAGTTTACCCAAAAAATGCTCGATGATGCCGGTTATACATTGGCAACAGTTCCAAAGAAGGGAGAAAGAGTTTTATTGAAGCCTACCGCCAATCTTTCAACGGGTGGTACATCAACAGACGTTACCGATGAAGTGCACCCGGCCAATATGGTGATGTTTGAACGTATCGCAAAGATCATCGGGCTGGATATTTGTGGCATTGATATCATGGTAAACGATCTGCAGACCCCGGTTTCAGAAAGTGGCGGCGCTATCCTTGAAGTGAATGCAGCGCCGGGTTTCCGGATGCATATCGAACCTTCGGAAGGTTTGCCAAGAAACGTAGCTGAGCCGGTAGTAGATATGCTTTTTCCCAAGGGAAGTGTGGGAAGGATCCCCATCATAGCGATAACCGGCACCAATGGAAAAACAACTACGACAAGACTCACGGCACATATTGCAAAGAGTGCAGGAAAGAAAGTTGGCTATACCACCAGCGATGGAGTGTATATACAAAACCAACTGATGATGAAGGGTGATTGTACCGGCCCGGTATCTTCAGCATTTGTTTTAAAAGATCCAACGGTTGATTTTGCTGTGCTGGAATGTGCAAGAGGCGGGATACTCAAAGCGGGTCTCGCCTTTCAGAATTGTGAAGTGGCTGTTGTAACCAACGTCGCAGCCGATCATATGGGCCTGGGCGGAATCCATACCCTGGATGCCATGGCAAAAGTAAAAGCCGTTGTTCCTGAAACTGTTTTTCCTCATGGTTATGCTGTGTTGAATGCTGATGATGACCTGGTGTATAAAATGAAGAACGACCTGAAATGCAATATTGCTTTATTCAGCATGGATGAAAATAATCCCCGGCTAAAAGAACATGCTGCAGAACATGGTTTATCCTGTGTGTATGAAAATGGATTTGTAACGATCATGAAAGGAAGCTGGAAGATACGGGTGCTGGATGCAAAAAAAATCCCGCTGACCTATGAAGCAAAAGCCATTCATAATATCAATAACTGCCTGCCAGCCGTGCTGGCTGCTTATCTGTTTCGGGATATTACCATTGAAGATATCAGAACCGGTTTGCAGACATTTATACCCAGTGAAAGTCTGACACCCGGCCGGTTGAATTTCTTCCATTTCAAAAATTTTACCATGCTGGCCGACTTTGCCCACAACCCGCATGGATTAAAACTGCTTTGTGATTTTGTGAGCAAACTGGATTACCCTATGAGGATCGGTGTTATCAGTGGCACGGGCGACAGAAGAGATGAAGATATAAGAGAACTCGGTGAAATTTCTGCCCGGTATTTTGATGAGATCATTATCCGATGTGATAAAAATTTACGGGGAAGAACGGCGGACGAAATTATCAGTTTGCTGAAAGAAGGAATTGAAAAAGTGAACCCCGGCATCCCTGTAATAACGATCCCTAACGAAGACCAGGCCCTGGATTATATTTATGAAAACCCCAAACACGGGGCTTTATACACTATTATGTGTGATGTGGTGGCAAGGGCATTAGATAAGATCAGGGAGTTGAAGGAGAGGGAGGAGAGAGAAGGGAAGCCGTTAGCTGTTAGCCATTAGCTGTTAGCCGTTAGCCATTAGTTTATATTCGTTCCTCAATCAACCGTCATTCATTATCAGCTTTAAGAGTTTTACTGAATGATGCAAGCATTTTTTCTTCCTCCATCAGGAGGTCCAACGTTGATGAGATTAATGGCTGATCGCCGAAACCAAGTTTTTGAGATATCAATAATTGTGTTTCCATTTCGAAACAGGAACCCAGTGCTATTTCAATAAAACGGTTCTTATCTTTATCGCTTGTACGGCTATTGCCTTCTGCGATGTTGGAAGGAATTGATATAGCGGCTCTTGTTATTTGAGAAGTCAATACGAATTTTTGCTCAGCCGGGAAGCCACGAGTGATCATAAAACCATTAATAGTAATATCAAACCCTTTTTGCCAGATCTTTAATTCCTTAAAATTTTTCATATTTTTTCTTTGGATGAATCTAGGAAAGAAGACAACTATGAAAATGTGATATTCCTCAATTTTGGACGTTTTTCCCTCTTAATAAAACGCATAACCAAGGCCAGAGGCTTTATACACGGCTAATGGCCAATGGCTAAAAGCTAACAGCTTTTCTCAAAAATCCATTTGGCATAAAAGCCATCAATCCCTATTTTTGCAATCCCAAAGTTTGACCCATGGTGTAATGGTAACACTACTGATTTTGGTTCAGTCATTTAAGGTTCGAATCCTTATGGGTCAACAGAAGTCAGCTTTATGCTGGCTTTTTTTATTTCAGTCAGTTAAGGTTCCCTGTCTGTGTGACGCAGTCAGGCAGAGAATCCCCGCCTGACCGAGTCAGTCGGGCAGGCTTATGGGTCAACAAAAGATATATCCGGTACAACCGGGTACCATTTGAATCCCCGCCCCGATCAATCAGGGCGGGATTTTAAATTTCGGCTATTCCACTCTTTTCATCTTCGGCACCAAGTAGTGCATAATGGTCCAGCCAAGCAGGTAAGCGCTGGCGCAAATAGCAAACATGATATAATAGGCTGTTTCTATGTGGTTGATGCTCCGGTAATGTACAAAGAGTTGTTTTTGTACAAACAGGGATAATACGATACCGCCAAGACCACCAAACATGCCACCGAGCCCGGTAACGGTTGCAGTTGAATTTTTGGGGAACATATCACTAACCGTTGTAAAAATATTGGCGCTCCATGCCTGGTGTGCTGCCGCTGCTATACCAATGACAATAACCGCATACCACATATTTATTTTACCCAGTATTAATG
Organism: Chitinophagaceae bacterium; assembly: GCA_041486045.1. GTDB lineage: Bacteria > Bacteroidota > Bacteroidia > Chitinophagales > Chitinophagaceae > JJ008. The sequence continues at coordinate 2,809 of JBGPKR010000182.1, forward strand.
CAAAGAAAATAGGTAATACCAGGAAAGCATAGATCAGCATCGATGTTTTACGGGCCTTAAAAACAGGCATCCCTTTTTTGATGAAATTCATTGGCAGCCATCCGCCCCATATACTTCCTACCGTGGAAATAATATATATTGTCGCCACCGGCCAACTTGCTGCCTGCAATTTTATTTTGTAAACGCTTTCAAAAAAATCAGGTAACCAGAACAAATAAAACCACCAGATAGGATCGGTCAGGAATTTACCGATGATAAATGCCCAGGTCTGCCTGTAACCGATAAGCTGTCTCCATGAAAGTTTTGGCTGCTCTGAAGTTTCGATCGCTTCGTCCTTATCACTCTGGATATAGGCAAGCTCTCCTGCAGATAATTTTTTTTGTCTTTTAGGGATTTCATAAAACAACATCCAGCATATCAACCATACAAAACCCAATAGCCCGGTTGAGATGAATGCCCATTTCCATCCCCAATGAATGACCATCCATGGCACACATAAAGGGGTAACAATGGCCCCGATATTGGCCCCTGAATTAAAAATACCGGTAGCTAATGCCCTTTCTTTTTTCGGGAACCATTCTGCCACCGTTTTAATAGCTGCCGGGAAATTGCCTGATTCCGCAACACCCAATGCACCCCGTACCACCTGGAAGCCCAGCACCGTATTTACCAATGATGTACAAACACCTGCTATGCTCCAGAAAAAAGTAAATAAACCATACCCGATCTTGGTCCCGAGTTTATCAATGATCCGGCCTGCACCCAGCATGCCAATAGCATAAAAGAGTTTAAAGGTGATCTCCACGTTGGCGTAGTCGGCATCATCCCAATGCAGGTCGTTTGTAAAAGTCGATTTCAAAAAACTAATGACGTTGCGATCAATATAATTGATGGTAGTGGCAAAAAATATAAGACTGCATATCGTCCACCTGTATTTTCCTATGGCTTGCTGGGTCATGATTATTTTTTAATTGATGCGATGATCGCTAATACCTCCCTGGTTGCTTTTTCAATCGTTTCATAATCTTTTGCTTCCATTAATTTTTTACTGATGAGTTTGCTGCCCATCCCAACGGCACAAACTCCCGCCTTAAACCATCCTTCCATATTTTCTTTCGTTGTATCCACACCGCCGGTAGGCATGAATAACAGTTTTGGAAAGATATCTTTAATAGTGGCCAGGAATTCGGTGCCCAGCATATTCCCGGGGAAAAGTTTGATGAACCTGATACCTGCATTTTCAGCGGCAATGATCTCAGACGGTGTCATACAACCCGGGGCATAGAAAATATCTTTGCTCACCGCATAGTCCGCAACTTCTTTCACAAAACCGGGACTGACCAGGAAATCAGCGCCTGCGGCCATATAGTTTTTGGCATCCTTAAGATTTTTAATGGTTCCAACTCCCAGTAACAGCTCCGGCATTTCTGCATTTCTTACCACTGTCATCTTTATAAAATTATTCAATGCCTCATCACCCCGGTTGGTATATTCCACTGCTTTAATGCCGGCCCGGTAAATGGCCCTTAATACTTCCACACTCACTGTTTCATCAGGATTGAAATATAGAGGAAGGATTCCCTGCTGTATTATGAGATCTGTTACCTGTTGCGTTTTACTCATTCTTTTAAATTTTTACTTTAATTACCAGTTTCCTGATCTCTCCTTCGCCGATCATCGGCGCATGCACATCTTCAGGAAAAAAGATAGCGAACTGCCCATCCGTCAATTGAAAATACATATCGGGTTGTTCGTTGTATAACTGAACATCTTTATCAGGATTATAACCGCCGTTTTCTGTCATACATTTCTCTCTCGGCTTCCATCCGATAGTTTCCACTCCATTAATACAAAGCTGTATGTCAATATGGTTGTTATGACATTCAAATTTAGCAACCGATGCTTCAGCTGCTACGCCGGGTTTATTAGAAAAAATAGCTTTCAATCCTTCCGCAATGTCCGATCTGCCATCGGGAGCATTCGCCAGGTCTGTTTGCTGAATATATTCAAATGCCCTTTTGAACAAAGGATGAACCGAAAAGTACTTTGAAGCATTGCTAATTGTATCTACTATCATGCTGCAACTATTCTTTAATGAAGCCTGAACATTCGTGAACTGACTAATGACTCCCGACTCCCGACTATCTCTGTACCCTTCCACTCCCATCCCCCTTCATCAGTTCTTTTACATCATTTAGTGTGGCATGATTCAGATCTCCAGGAATAGTATGCTTTAATGCAGATGCAGCTACACCAAACTCTGCCGCATCTGGCATGGTCATACCGGTCACCAAACCATAGATGAACCCGCTGGCAAAACTGTCGCCACTTCATACACGGTCCACTATCCTCACTTCATACTTTTTTGTATGATAGAATTCATTGCCATCATATACCAATGCGCTCCATCCATTATCGCTGGCGCTGTGACTTTCCCTTAATGAAGAGGCGATGAATTTGAACCCGAACTTATCTTTCATTTGTCTGAATACATCTTTAAACCCTTCCAGGTTTAATTCACCTTTGGTTACATCCGTATCTTTTGCTTTAAAACCAAGTGTTGTATCCGCATCCTCTTCATTTCCGATACAAACATCAACATACCGGCAAAGTTTGCTCATCACTTCTCTTGCTTTTTCTTTGCTCCACAATTTTTTGCGGTAGTTCAGGTCAATACTGGTCGTGATGCCTTTTGCTTTGGCAGCTTTTAATGCCGCTTCGGTCAGCGCAGCAGCTTTATCACTCAAGGCAGGAGTAATACCTGTAGTATGAAACCAGGAAGCGCCTTCTAATATTTTATCAAAATCAAATTCACTTATTTCTACTTCGGAAATGGAAGCATGAGCCCGGTCGTATACCACCTGGGATGCCCGCATAGAAGCGCCGGTTTCTAAAAAATAAATACCCAATCTTTCACCGCCTCTTGCGATATATTGTGTGTCTACACCATAACGACGTAAATGATTGATGGCAGACTGACCGATTGGGTTATTGGGGACTTTGGTTACAAATGTTCCGTTCAAACCATAATTACACAAAGCGGCTGCCACGTTGGCTTCGCCCCCGCCATAGGTCACATCAAAACTATCAGCCTGAACAAATCTTTTAAAATCCGGGGTTGATAAACGCAACATGATCTCTCCCAGTGTTACAACTTTCTTTGACATCTTTCTGAGTTTATTTTTTTGATTGATTATTTTAACTCGACAATTGGCGCAGGATCCATATCAGTAAAGACCTGGTTCTCCCCGGCCATGCCCCAGATAAATCCATAGTTGGCGGTACCGCAACCAAAATGCATGGACCATGGCGCTGAAATAACCGCTTCATGATTGGCCATTACCAAATGTCTTGTTTCTTGTCTTTCTCCCATGAAATGAAATACACGATGCTGCCCGGGGACGTCAAAATAAAAATACACTTCCATGCGTCGGGTATGTGTATGTGGCGGTACAGAGTTCCAGACATTGCCCGGTTCAAGCACCGTTAATCCCATCACCAGCTGGCAACTTTTTATTCCATCCGGATGAATGTATTTATAGATCGTTCTTTTATTGGAAGTAGAAGCATCCCCCAGGTTCACCGGCGATGCTTTCTCTTTGGCCATTTTCCTGTTTGCATATTTATGATGTGCAGGTGCAGATAGTAAATAAAATACAGCCGCTTCTTTTTTACCCGCAGAAGCAAAGCTTACCTTTTTAGTTCCTCGCCCTAAATAAAGACAATCTAATTTATCAAGCTCATATTTTTTGCCGTCAGCAGTTACAACGCCTTTCGCACCCACATTAATAATTCCCAGCTCTCTTCTTTCTAAAAAATAATCAGCTTTCAATTCAGGATGATTGACCAACTGAATTGTTTTACTAACTGGTTTGGCTCCCCCGATTATCATTCTATCATAATGTGAATACACTAATTGAACCGTATCATCCTGCATCAGGTTTTGTACCAGGAAATTTTTACGGATTTGTTCCGTATCCATTTCCCTGGTCTCTTCCGGGCTATTTTGAAAACGTATTTCCATTGTTTATGCTTTCACTGCTGTTTTACTTTGTTCATCAATATGCTGCCAGTTAAAATAATTCTTCGCATTGTTGAAGCATATATCCTGGATCACTTTGCCGATCCATTCTATGTCATTGGGCAGTTCACCATTCCCGACCTCTTCTCCAAACAAGTTACACAAC
>JBGPKR010000183.1:0-6990 GCA_041486045.1 Chitinophagaceae bacterium
AACCAGGTTGAAAAGAAAATTTCCCAACGCAACTCTTTTCTTGGCTGTCAGTCCTTTTGCTGAAGCTAAAAATAATTTAAAAGTTGTTCCGATTTCTGAACCCAGCACAATGGCGGTAGCCATAAATAAAGTGATAGCGTTTGTATGCAAGGCGCTTAAGGTAAGGGCAATAGTAGCCGAACTGGATTGAATAATGGTGGTCAGGAAAACACCCAGCAACAGGAATACGATCACAGGATACCGGGTAAAAGCAGATAGATCCGTTTGTTTTACATATTCTTCCATGCCGGTCTTAATAAAACCCAGGGCAATAAAAAGGAAGGCCAGGCTGAATAAAAATTTCAGCCATAAAAACCATTTGCTTTCATTGCTGCTGAAAGCCATCAAAATTCCTGTGATAGCTGCTACCGGCAAGGCAACACTTTCTATATTAAAATTAAAACCAAGAGTGGCGACCAGCCAGCTATCCAGGGTAGTGCCGAGGTTTGAGCCGAGTATGATGGCCAGCGCATTTTCCATTTTTACAACACTGGCGCCCACCATACTTAATACCAGCAGGTTTACAATAGAACTGCTTTGCAGGAATCCCGTTACAATGGCGCCGGCCCCGATCGCCTTTACTTTATTCTTTGTTTGTTTTTTCAGGAAGAGTTTGAAACTTCTGCCGGCTAACAGGCGAAGCGAATTTTCCATAAAATTCATAGCCAGCAAAAAAAATGCTACCCCGACCAGCATTTTCCAGATATCAAACGAAGAGGTCATGATGAAAAATAAATAATATCTGCTATTTTCCTGTTCCCAAATATTATACCGCTGTTGCTGTTATCTGTTTTCTTTTCCACCTGGTGTTCAGCAGGATGGCTCCAAAAGCGATACAAACCAGTAAGATAATAATCAGCCAACCCACAAAAGGAGCTGAGGAAATAAATTTTAATATAACAAACAATCCAAATGCTGTAAATGCCAATCGCCAGAAATTCCATTTTTTTTCATACCGGTTATTAAGCCAGTTGGTGCCCACAACGGAAGTAATAACAATGGCAAGCAGGATAAGAATTATATATACCAAAAGCAATAACAAACCCACCGGCACTCCAACCAGAGTTATAAAAAAAACGACAGCTGCCACCGGTACCACAATAAAATACAGGAACCCCATGCCCAGTGATTTTAATGTATGGTTGAAAAAAGTATCGGCTGCTTTTTTCATCGTGGCAGAAAATAAATACTGCACAACCAGGATCATGAATAAGGCCATGCCCAGGTACCAGAGCAAACCGAGTATGGTGAAGGCGCCGAGAAAATACCATTTCCCGGTTTTGATTTCCAGGGAAGAATCATAAGTGGCTTTAGCATTTTTCAGCGATTGTTTAAAATCGACAGAACCTTTTTTATTCCAGTAACGAACATCATTATTGAAAGCCGCATCATTTCCAATGATGATATTCCTGGCTGCCAGTACGGATCTACCACCAATGCTGCCATTGACAGTGATTTTTCCACCCCGGCAGTCAATATCCTTTTCAATATTCCCATTCAGGAGCAACCTGCCAAATGCACCTCTTACTTCACCATTTACATTTCCATCAACAGTAATATTGCCGCCGCTTGCCAGCAAGCCCCCAATACTTACTGCTTTATCTATCGTTACTTCGCCGCCAGCTATCACTATATCACCGGTTACATTTTTACTGATATGTATGTTGCCTCCTACACACCGGATATCATCTCCCACAAAACCATTGAATGTAACATTTCCACCGGCAAGGAGTATATCGTTGGTTACAGTATCGTTGATAATAATGGTGCCCCCTGCAATAATTAAATCTCCATGAATGGGTGCATTGATGGTTACATTTCCACCAAGTACATATAAGTCTTCATACACCGGCTGACTGATGACAATATTTTTGCCGTATTCAATGCGGAATGCAAATGCCGGAATAATGTTGCCGGCCATTGCAATAAGAATAAATAACTTTTTCATAAACTTTATTTCTGATTTTAAAAATCGTATGGTCACTTAAACAGCCCATTTGCCTTTTAACTGGTAAGCGATAAGCATGATCAGTAATCCAATGCCGAAATAGATAAAGTGCAGCCAGTGAGCAGCCTGGATCAATAATAGCTGTACCAATATCCATACACAGATCATAAAGCCGCCCGCCATAGCCCAATTATACCGGCTGGGATGTCTTTGCATATTAAAGAATATGGCAATCAGGTTTACACCACCAACAAGGGTTGTCAATAGTATTCCGGGAAGCATGTAATTTTTAAAGGGAGTGTTCTCCAGCAGTCTAACAGGTAAATTCAATATGCCTCCGCCCGGGTCACTGATCATCAGCAGTCCTGATAATACAGCTGTAATTGCAATAAAAGAAACCAGTATAAACAGGATCGTTTTCATTTTACTTTACTTTTTTATACAAACCGATCAATTCACCAAACCCGATAATGTGTTCACTCATCGCTTTTTCCAATTGTGTTTTTTTTGTACTTCGGGGCAGATCCAGCAGTGCATCGAGGGCATAGATTTTAAAAAAATAACGGTGTGTGCCCGATGGCGGGCATGGTCCGCCATAATGATGCTGTACAAAATCATTGACACCTTCCACCCCATGCACTTCGTTTTCTTTGATATGATGTGTTACAGGGATATTCCATACCAGCCAGTGCACCCAGGTGCCAACCGGTGTATCCGGATCATCCACGATCAATGCCAGGCATTTTGTTTCTTCGGGAATATCCTTTATATCCAGTGGCGGGCTGATATCAACGCCTTCGCAGGAATATTTTACCGGGATCATTTCGTTTGGCTTAAAGGCCGTGCTGGAAATATCTATGTGTTTGTAGTCAACAGCTTTTTCGGTATGTTTCATTGTTTATTATTTTAAGTTGATATTAAAATATCATGGACTCTCACCCGGTTCAGGTATTTCATATGGCGGCGGGTTTTCAAAGGGATTTTCATCAGGAATTATATCAGGGTCTTCTTCGGGGGGAATAGGCTCATCCGGTTCAACAGCAGGCTTTACTTCCGGCAGAATTTTCGATTCCGGTATTTCAGATGGGTTGCGGATTTGTTTATTCCCAGGCATAACAAAATATATATATTATCATTTGACAATTTTTCAAACCCCGAACGGATACGTTTCCGGTATTTGTTTCCCATCTGGCTCTATATGCAATGGATGCAAAGCCCTTGTTTCATCCAGGTATATAAATGCATCATAGCGTAACGGTAAAATGCTGGGTACATAATTTCCGTATTGTTCATGCTGCGGGTTGTATACCACACCAACTGCCCGGTGGCCGATATGATTTTCCATGAACACATCATTCATAAAATCATCCATCAGCAGGAGTTTGTTTTCCTTACCGGCTTTATGTAACAAATATTCCCAACTTCCCTTTTTGGCTTCGGGCAATGTTATGCTTTGCATGGGTGCGCCCCAGCTACGTCCCGCCATCACGGTCCCTTTGTAAGAGCCAAAACCAACCAGGTAGACTCCTTTATCATGATGTTGCATACGGGCCAGTTCACCAATATTATACATTCCTTCATCTGCCATATCCGTAGCCCTTGCATCACCAATATGTGTGTTGTGTTCCCAAACAATCACTTTTGAATTTTCCCCATGAAATTTTAATAACCGCGCCATGGTATCAGCCATATGCCGGTCACGGACATTCCAGCTATGCGGCCCGCCATGGATCATCGCCCGGTAATATTTTTCTGCATTCACTGCCACCAATGCATTTTGTTCTGCACTGAACACATTTTCATAGTCAGTATTGTAAGTAGGAAGTTTTTGTTGAATTTCCTTTAATAAATGCAGCACTTCACTTTCACACAATTCCGGCACAAACTGCGAAGCCCTTGCATAGGACTGCCCTTCATCTTTCCGGTAAGGTTCAAAACAATGGAAAGCATCTTCGGCTACTTTCAGCGCAGCCTTATCTGTTTTTTCCAGGTACTGCATAATGCTTTGCATACTTTCCCAAAGGCTGTACACATCCAATCCGTAAAAACCAACTTTCTTATTGGCTGGCAACCCGTTGTTATGTTTCTTCATCCAACCTGCCAAAGCCACTATTTCCCAATTGGCCCACATCCAGGTAGGCCAGCGGTTAAATGCATGCAAAACATTAAGGGCAGTTTTGTTATCACCATCATAACCCTTTACAAAACGATTCAGCCGGTAGCAATCCGGCCAATCGCCCTCCACCGCAATAAAATTGAAACCCTTCTCTTCAATCAATCGTTTGGAAATATATGCCCGCCAGGTATAATATTCATGCGTGCCATGACTGGCCTCACCCAGCATGACAATTCCTGCATCGCCTATTTTATCAAACAATGGTTTTAAATCTGTTTTGCTTTGCAAAGGATAAGCCCATTGCCTGATGGAGTTCACTAATTCACTCTCTTCCGGTAAAACTTCTTTTGTGAAATAACGTCGCATGATTTTTATTTTTTGATTTACCCGGCTGCCATACTGCTATCATCCTCCCTGCCTGTTTCTTCTGCTGATCATCCAAAGCAAATTCATTTGCTACCTCTGCCCAATGAGGACTGTCAATCTTTTGTTTGATTGCGGTCATTATTATCACCTGTTCAGTCTGGTAGATTTGCAATCATTAAACATTCATGTTATGACAGAAGATAACCAAACCATCAGCACCTTGCATAACCTGCTGGATTATGATGCCCGCAAGTTTACCAGTGCAGAAATACAGCTAAAAACCAGCCTGCCCGACTGGATCAGCAAAGCCGGTTCTTTAAAACTAAAGGCTGTATTGCAGAAGTACCTTGATTTTGTTCAACAGCATGTACTAAAAATGGAAAGCTTTTTCGAGGAAGAAAAGATCAGTTCTTTCAGCCTTGTCAACCGGGTAATGAAGGCTTTTATAGAGGAGGCCGAAGAAAAATTAAATAGCTGTACGGACCCGGAGGTAAAAGATGCCTGCCTGCTTGCCTGCATCCAGGCGATCAATCATTTTAAAATCAGTACCTATGGAACGGCAGCTGCATTTGCCAATACACTGGGCATAAAAAATCATGCAGCCATTTTTCACGAGGCGGAAGTAAATGAAAAACAAATTGATGACCGGCTGTCTCAATTGGCCGAACATGAAATAAATGCCCGGGCCAAAGCGCCGATTTTTTTACCGGGATAAAAAAAAGAAAAATGAATTTACGTTTTCATAATGAAGTAAACATACCTGTTGGAAAAATAATACTTGAAGGTGAACTGGTAATCCCGCTAAAAGCGGAATCAATTATTATTTTTTCACATGGCAGTGGCAGCAGTCGTTTTAGTCCCCGCAACCAGATGGTGGCCAAATACCTGCATAAAAAAAAATTGGGGACATTACTATTTGATCTATTGACTGAAGAAGAGGATAAACATTATAACAACAGGTTTGACATTGAATTGCTCACCAGGAGATTAGCCGGTGCCACTGAGTGGCTGGAAGGACTCCCCGCTGCAAAAGATTGTGGCATCGGTTTTTTTGGTGCCAGCACCGGCGCCGCATCTGCATTAAAGGCCGCAGCTTATTTGCCGGACATTGGCGCTGTGGTTTCCAGGGGTGGAAGACCCGATCTGGCCATGGACAATTTACCGGATGTGGAAGCGCCTACGCTGCTTATTGTCGGCAGCCTGGATTACGAGGTGTTAAAACTGAACCAGGCGGCATATATGCAATTGGAATGTGAAAAAAAACTGGAAGTGATTGAAGGGGCCACTCATTTATTTGAAGAAGAGGGAACGATGGAAAAAGTTTGTGAAATAGCTGCCGCATGGTTTGAAAAATATCTGCAACCAATAGCAGTAAGAAAATAACAGTATGCTCGGACAATTAAACGAAATACAGATCAGCAACATACTTGACAGCCAGGTTTTGGGCAGATTGGCCTGCACAGACGGTAAGCAACCTTATGTCGTACCCGTGACATATACCTATGATGGCAAATATATCTATGGACAGAGTAACGAAGGGCAGAAAATAAAAATACTCCGCAAAAACCCGAATGTATGTTTTGAGGTGGATACGATGATTGATATGCGGAACTGGAAAAGTGTAATTGTATATGGAAAGTTTGAAGAATTAAAAGATAAAGAAGCAGAAAAAGCAAGAGAGATACTTTTAAACAGGGTTTTCCCCCTGATGACGAGCAGCACCATTCATTCGTTCGGTCACGAAGTAAGTGATGAAGTAGATGACAGTACAAGGGTAAAATATGTGATGTACAGGATCAAAATAAAAAAGATAACGGGCCGGTTTGAAAAACAATAAAACAGCAATTTATGTTCCAGGACAGGATAGAGGCGGGTTTATTACTGGCTGATAAACTTAAAAAATATAAAAATGATCCCGGTGTAGTCTTAGCCGTACCGAGGGGCGGCGTGCCGGTGGCCTATGCCGTTGCAAAAGAATTAGGCTTTCCGCTGGAACTGATCCTCACCAAAAAGATCGGTCACCCGATGAATAAAGAATATGCCATTGGAGCTGCCAGCCTTACTGATTATTTTATACTGCCTCATGAAAATGTTAGTGATGAATATATTGAACAGGAATTGAAACGGGTACGGCTCAGGCTGAAAGAAATGTACGTAAGATTTATGGGTGACAAAGAACCCGAAAACCTGGAAGGAAAAACGGTGATAGTGATAGATGATGGCATAGCAACCGGTAACACCCTGATGGGTACCGTGAATGTATTGCGAAAGAGTAATCCCGGGAAAATTGTAATTGGTGTCCCGGTAGCAGCCCGGGATGCAGTCAATAAATTATCAAAAGTGGTGGATGAAGTGGTTGCTGTACTGATACCCGACCAGTTTTATGGAGTAGGCGCCTTTTATGAAGATTTTGAACAGGTTAGTGATGAAGAAGTTTTGTTTTATCTCGATAAATGGAGGAAATTAAAAAAGACCGGGTAAAATAATTTCCCGGGGAATTAGTTAACATTAAATATTCAGA
>JBGPKR010000184.1:0-6971 GCA_041486045.1 Chitinophagaceae bacterium
CCGGATCTTTTCAGTGGTTAAAAGAAATGAAGTGTATCAAAAAGATTATAAAAAAATAGCAGCTTGAAAATTTGATTATACCATAGAATTCAGAAAACCTATTGTTGTAAGCAGGTTTTCTTTTTCACCTTTTCATTCAACTTGTCAAAGAAAGCTTTGTCAACGGTATCTCTAAAACTTGTTAACTCGTATATTTTATTTTTTTCGGAAATTATTATCACTTGCATATATATATCTTCGATTAACAAATGCAGTCTTAAGTCAATTATGTTTGCCAAGCCGACTTTGTATTTGTCATATAAAATGATTTTAGAATTATTTTTCCAAGTCTGAATATGTCTATCTGTTGCAACTTGTGCTAATTTACCTGTTGATTTGTTCTTTTTGTCTTGAGGAATATCATAAAATGATAATGCTGCTTCTACACTATCAGAAGTGTAGTTTATTGATTTTATTTCACCAATACCATCAATGTCTGTGTTGAAGCTATCAATAGCTGGATCCTTAAAGCAGGCAATCAAGTAAGAATAGTCGACGTTTTGCTGAGATAATGAAATTTTAGTAAAAAGTATTGTCGTAATAGCCAATACAAATGTTTGCTGAAAAAACTTGTTTACTACTGTCATAAAATTGCTTACAACTCTGTAATATACGCTACTACCGGTACACATTTCTATTGATCATCAGCAAGAAAATGCACCAGCCTTTCACAGAGCTGCCTGCATCGCATCTTCTTTTTTGTGTTGCAGGACAAACCAACCGGTAACAATAAAGGATATAATAAAATAAGCACCTAAAATGTAAGTAACAGAAGAAACATAGGTATTGGCCCCAAACCAGTCATGCTGCTGGTAGAGAAAAGTTAATCCCAACCCGGTTCTGATGGCTTCCCAGATAATGGCATAACGGTTCCTATCCATCAATTCGGTCAATGCATATACACTCAGGAAAATAAAACCACCATACCAGAAAATATAAGAACCATCCAGGCTGTTGATCAGGGCGATGCTGCCAAAGAAATAACTGATAAAGAATAAGATCATCATCAGTTGCACCCAGCTCCATATATTTAATGCGGTTGAAGTTTTCGTATCATATTTTTCAAAATGATACACATCTTCAATTTTATAAACAGGATATTTCTCCGCCACATCAGCCGGGCGGTAGCCGGTGTGTTTGAACCAAAGAGTGAATTTGTCTTTCCAGCTATTGGTTCTCCATGCATCTTTCATCATTAACCAGAGGTGGGAGAAATTTATCCTGATGGGGTTCCATGTCCTCACAGGTCTTGTGATACCATACGCAGGCGGTACTTCTTTTAATTCTTCCTGGTAAGTGCCAAACAGTTTATCCCAGAAAATAAGTATCTGGCCGAGATTTTTATCCAGGTACTCTTTATTGATAGCATGATGTACCCGGTGATGCGAAGGAGTGACAATAATTTTTTCCAGGAAACCCATTTTGTTGATATGCTGTGTATGATACCAGAACTGGGCAAACAAATGCAGTGGTCCTACCGTTGCGATCACTACCGTGGGAATTCCAAGCAAGGCGGCAGGCAGTAACAGGAAATTGAAGGGGTTGACAAAAAGAGTAATGCTCTGACGCAATGCACAGGCAAGATTGAATTCCTCGCTGCTGTGATGGATAATATGCAGGTTCCACATTACATTGATATGATGACTCCAGCGGTGTACCCAATAGCCGGCAAAATCGATACAAATGAACGCAATAAGATAAACCAGCCAGGTTGCTTTAATATGGATAAGGGCCAGGTGTTGCACAAGCCAGCCATAGGCGAGGATGGAAATAGAAAGTCCCAATACATCTTTGGTTACATTGGTAACGCCGCTGCCGAGGCTGCTGATCATGTCCATATTGCGGACAGTATCTTTGTTTTTTCGCCAGCCCCAGCATTTCTCAAATAATACAAGGAACAGGAAGGCGGGCATGGCGATGAGTAGTATCTTTCCGTAGGTTTCCATTGGAGACAAAATTACAAAAAATGTTGTATAGGCCAGAAGAGATATGAACCCGGTTGAATTCAAAATGACAGAACAAATTTCGGGGTCTTGTCACTCCGACGAAAGAGGAGTCTCAGAGTCTGCTACAGTCAGGCAAACCAAAGTCTCTGAGATGCCTCGTGCCTCGGCATGACAAGACTCTGTGTGATTGGAGTGTCCTTAAAGAATCAAACATAAAAAACTATAAGTGAAACACATTTTCCATTGCATCGATGCCCATACCTGCGGCAACCCCGTCAGGCTGGTGAAAGAAGGAGGCCCGGCACTGCAGGGAAAGAACATGAGCGAGAAGCGGCAGCATTTCCTCAGGGAATACGACTGGATTCGAACCGGGCTGATGTTTGAACCAAGGGGTCATGATATGATGAGCGGCAGCATTCTTTATCCTCCTCATGACCCTGCCAATGATGTAGCTGTATTATTTATTGAAACCAGTGGATGCCTTCCCATGTGCGGACACGGAACCATCGGAACGATAACTATCGGGATCGAAGAAGGATTGATTCGTCCGAAGAAAAACGGGGTTGTAAAAATGGAAACCCCGGCTGGATTAATCCTTGTTGATTATAAAGAAGTCGGAGGTCTGAAGTCTGAAGTCGGAAGGTCGTTTAAAGTAGAAAGTGTCCGATTGACTAACGTAGCTTCATTTCTGCACTCATCAGAACTGACTGCTGATTGCCCGGAATTGGGCGAACTGGTTATGGATGTCGCTTACGGAGGAAATTTTTATGCAATTGTTGATGTGCAGAAAAATTTTAAAGGACTGGAACATTATTCCGCAGATAAGTTGATTGCATGGGCAAGAGAGTTGCGGAAAAATATCAATGCAAAATATGAATTTGTTCACCCGGAAGATGAAACGATAAAGGGATGCTCACATATTCTATGGACGGGAGCTGTGCTTGATAAGACATCTACAGCGAGAAATGCGGTGTTCTATGGCGACAAAGCGATTGACCGTTCCCCCTGCGGCACGGGCACCAGTGCAAGAATGGCACAGTGGTATGCAAAGGGTAAGCTGAAGAAAGGAGAGGAGTTCATTCATGAAAGCATTATCGGGAGTAAATTTACCGGCAGGATAGAAGAAGAGTTGGAATTGGCTGGTAAACCAGCTATTCGTCCATCCGTGGAAGGCTGGGCAAAAATTTATGGATACAATACGATCTGGATCGATAAAAATGATGACCCATACGCTTTCGGTTTTCAAGTTATCTGACGAAATACCGAATTCCCCTCTCTCCCGATAGCTATCGGGATGGAGAGGGAATAAAGGGGTGAGGCTTTGATCCGTATGCGTATGGGTTCCAGGTAATATAAATTCCAAATATCAAATCACAAATCCCAATCTTGATGTCATTCTGTTCAAAATATATTATTTATGGAAATGAAACAATACCTTATTGAGACATTCCGCTTTAATGACCATGCCAATAAAATGATGCTGGAGAAAATAAAGCAGTTGCCTGACCAAACAGAAGCTGTCCGCTATTTCAGTCATCTGATCAACTCGCAAAACAAATGGCTGAAGAGGATCGAAATTTATCCAGAAGACCCGAAGATGGATTGGTGGGAACCGGGATATGAATTGGATCAATTAGAAGAGCAATGGAATAAAAGCCTGCAGGCATGGATCGATTTCCTGGAAAGCAAGACAGAAGGTGAATTGTTTGAGGAGAAAAAATTTGTCGGTTATGACGGCGCTCATTGGTCATGTGTGCTGAAAGATATAGCCTTGCAATTGAATTATCATTCCATTCACCACCGTGCACAGGTACAAACCATTATCCGGCAGCAGGGGCTGCAACCGGATTTTGTAGATTATATCGGCACCAAATATAAAAGGCTGGGATAGTTCCCCACGAACTTCGTTCCTTCCCTCCTCCCGCACATTGGCGGGATCGGGAACTCCGAAGGAGGGGTTTTACAAGAGTCACTATGATAGAAAATTTTCAATTACACAAAGCTTCTTCTTACTCCCCTTCAGGGGATGGGGGCAAAGTAACCATCATCGGCGGCGGGGTCATTGGTCTCTGCTCCGCATATTATTTACAAAAGGCAGGTTATGAGGTAACCGTTATTGACCGTAATAATATTACTGATGGTTGTTCCTTTGGCAATATGGGCTATATTTCCCCCTCGCATTTTATTCCGCTGGCCACCCCGGGTATCATCAGCCAGGGATTGAAATGGATGATGAGTTCATCGTCTCCTTTTTATATCAAGCCAAGACTAAACCTTGAGCTGATGCGTTGGGGAATGACCTTCTGGAGAAGATCAACTGCAAAAAATGTTGAGCAGAATGCTCCGCATCTTAATAATCTTCTTCAGCTAAGCCGGCATTTGATGAATGATCTTAAAAATGAGTTACCGGATTCATTTGATATGATCGAGAAAGGCTGCTGGATGCTGTATAAATCTGAAAAGACCGGCGACCATGAAAAGCACCTGGCAGAACAGGCCAATCATTTTGGTTTGAAAACAATTTCCTGTACAGCCCAACAGGTACAGGAGTATGAAACAATGGTGGAATTAAATATTGCCGGCGGAGTTTTATACTTAGATGATTGCCATATTGATTCTTCAAAATTCATGCGGACACTGCATAATCACCTGGAGCAACAGGGTGCAGCATTCAGGTTGAATACTGAAGTCAGATCATTTGAAAAAAGTAATGGAAGAATTACTGCTGTTGTTACCAATAAAGAAAAAATTTCCAGTGACGAATTTATCATTGCCAATGGCTCCTGGCTTGGCAATATTTCAAAATTACTCGGCATCAAAATGCTGATGCAGCCGGGCAAGGGTTATAGTATAGTGTATAATGATCTTGAAAAGAATTTGCTGTACCCATCCATTTTGGTGGATGACCGGACAGCCACCACACCTATTAATAAATGGCTACGCATCGGCGGCACGATGGAACTCAGCGGCCACAGCGATAATATTTTGCCGAAAAGAGTGATGGCTATCTACAATGCTTTTAAGAAATATTATCCCAAAATGAATCTGCCGGAACCGGATATTGTAAAAGCATGGTTTGGTTACCGGCCCGTCACCCCCGATGGAATGCCTTATATCGGCCGGCATACGAAATATAAAAATCTTACCTATGCAGGCGGTCATGCCATGCTGGGAGTGAGTGCAGCAGCGGGAACAGGACAATTGATCAAAGAAATTATAGCAGGGGAAAAACCGGCGATTGAGTTGTCGGCTTTTAAACCTGAACGATTTCGTTAGCCTCACCCCCAGCGAGCTGCGCTCCTTCCCTTCTCCCGCCTATATTGGCGGGATCGGGAACTCCGAAGGAGAGGGGTGAATTAGCATTTGTTTAATTGTCGGTTATTACAAAACATCGGCAAGTACTTCTTATTTTTATACCTGATATGGACTGTACATCTACCCGCTTGCCTTACCCACAGACAGGAGCTTTCTCAAAAATTGCTTTGGATTATATTGACCAGGCAGCATCACTGAAGCCTTTCTTTGCTTATCCACCCACTTTACAAGGCATTCAAAAAGCCATTGATGCAAGAAAAAAATTTGCCACGAACCTGCCTGCCGGACAGGCAGGCAGAGAAGTGTTAGTAAAGGAATTAAAGAAACAGTATGAAGGAATTGAAACAAGCGAAAGAGTAAAGAAGAATATTGAGTCATTACTCTCGGCCGATACATTTACCATAACAACAGCCCACCAGAATATTATTTTCACCGGCCCCCTGTATTTTATCTACAAAATTGTTCATGCACTTAAACTGGCTGATCACTTGAAAGCCTCTTTGCCCAAACAGAATTTTGTCCCTGTATTTTATATTGGCTCAGAAGATGCTGACCTGGAAGAGCTGAATCATATTTACCTCGGTGGTGAAAAATTAGTATGGGAAACAAAGCAGACCGGAGCCGTGGGCAGGATGAAGGTTGATAAAGGATTAATTAAGTTAATAAGATTAATGGAGGGCCAGTTATCTGTATTACCAAATGGCAATGAAATTATTTCTCAGCTAAAAGAATATTATAAGGAAGGAACAACGATGCAGGATGCTACTTTCCGGCTCGTCAATAATTTATTTGCAGAATATGGATTGGTTGTTTTACTTCCTGATAATGCCGCGCTGAAAAAGCAGATGATAAAAGTATTTGAAGACGACCTGCTGCAACAGACGGCTTCAGGCATTGTAGAAAAGACGGTTGAAAGATTACAAGGCGCAGGGTACAAGGCGCAAGCGAACCCGAGAGAGATCAATTTGTTTTATTTAAAGGATGATTTAAGAGAACGGATTGAAAAGGTAAACGGTAAACTCACCACTCACCACTCACCACTCACTTTTAATGAAAAAGAGATCCTTATTGAACTGAACGAACATCCCGAACGGTTCAGCCCTAATGTTATTCTCCGTGGACTTTACCAGGAAACAATTTTACCCAATATTGCTTTTATTGGCGGAGCAGGGGAGACAGCCTACTGGCTGCAACTCAAAGACCTGTCTGAACATTACAAAGTTCCTTTCCCAGTATTGGTACTCCGTAATTCATTTTTAATTGTTGAAAAGAAATGGCAGGAGAGGATCAGCCGTCTTGGATTTACAGTAGAAGATTTCTTTTTATCTGAACAGGAGCTGATGCAAAAACTTGTGACCAAAGAAAGCAAAAATGAAACAAAATTAAACGGCCCTTTGACTGAATTGGAACAGTTATACGAAGCCTTTAAAAAACAAGCAACTGCTGTTGATGGGACCCTTGAGAAACATGTGGATGCATTGAAACTTCAAACAGTGCATCGCCTGCAGGAATTAGAAAAGAAAATGCTGCGGGCTGAAAAAAGAAAATTTAGCGACCAGCAGCGGCAGATACATGCCATTAAAGAACATTTATTTCCTGATAATGGATTGCAGGAACGGTATGAGAATCTTTCTTATTACTATGCGAAATGGGGGAGAGAGTTTCTTAATC
>JBGPKR010000185.1:0-6935 GCA_041486045.1 Chitinophagaceae bacterium
GAATTTCTTATCTAAATATAAAATTGATTTATTTGTACCCGGTAACCCCATACACCCCCTGACATTTATCAACGGGGTACTTGAGTTGATCAAAAAAAGAAAATAAATGATTTTGTTATAAATCAATTTTCCTCCACCCACTTATCCCTTTCATCCGGACTAAATTTCCAGGGAGCAAAATTATTTTCCACGTTACTGAACATGGTCGTCCATTCCTGCGGTGCATTGCTTTCCTCCATCACTAAGTGGCGTCGTAATTGTAAAATAATATCCAGTGGACTGATACTGACGGGGCATTCCTGCACACAGGCATTGCAGGTGGTACAGGCACGGAGTTCTTCTACAGAAATATGATCATGCAGCAAACTCTTACCATCCTCTTTGAATTCTTTATTCTTATTAATATTTCTGCCCACATCTTCCATCCGGTCACGGGTATCCATCATTATTTTTCTTGGAGAAAGCAGTTTGCCGGTTTGATTGGCCGGGCAGGCAGCTGAACATCTTCCACATTCCGTGCAACTGTAAGCATCCATCAGGTTTTTCCAGCTAAGATCCATGATGTCTTTAGCGCCAAACTTTTGAGGAGTTGCCGCTTCACCTGTTGGAGCCAGTTCCGGTTGCATGGCATACAGAACTTCTTTCTGAATGGATTCCATGTTCTCCATCTTTCCCATTGGCTGCAGCCTTGCATAATATGCATTGGGGAATGCCAGGATAATATGCAGGTGCTTGGAGTAAGGGAGATAATTCATGAATGCAAAGATGCCCACAATGTGCAACCACCAGCAACCCCGTTCTATTATCTCCAATCCATGATTGCTTACACTTTTTAATAAAGGGTGGAGCCATTGGGATAAAATAAAATTGCCTGTTGGATTGGCTGCATAATGTTCAACAGCTCTTGTTTGTAATAATGTATCACTGGCATTCAGGGTCAGGAACAGTGACATCAGGATGATCTCAGTAATAAGGATATAATTCGCATCGCTTCTTGGCCATCCGTCAAGATCCTTGCTGATAAAACGTTTTAGTTTGATGATATTTCTGCGGACAAGGAATATAGCACAGGCCAGTAAAACCAGTAAGGCCAGCACTTCAAAAGCATTGATAAGAAAGCTATACAACCCGGGGAGGGGAGAAGCGAACAAGCGATGTTTACCGAAAACCCCATCCAGCACGATCTCCAATACTTCGATATTGATAATGATGAAACCGGCGTACACAAAGAAATGCATCACCGCCACCAGCGGGTTGCGGAACATTTTCTTTTGTCCGAATGCCAGCAACAGCACATTTCTCCATCGTTGTGATTTGTTATCGTTGATCACCTCATCCCGGCCCATTTTGATATTCCGGCTGATCTCTTTTACTTTTTTTGTAAAAAGCCAGATTGAAAAGGCACTGAGAAGAATAAAAAGGATTTGCTGGGCAATTTGCATAGAAGGCAATTACAGTCGCTAAATTACAGCTTGTAATTTACTTTCGGGGAAGGAATAATACTCCTGCCTTCATTTCATTTGATTGTTCAGAAGCATTGTTGAGCACTTACCTCAATTGTCAAGTGTAATATCCAGTTCTTTTGATACCTGGTAATTGTAAAAATCCGTGGAAGTTATTTTTACTGTTGCAGGTGTAGTTACGGTGATGCCGGTAACTGTCCAGTTCCAACTAAAACGATACAAAGCAATATTCCCTGCCGAAGAGGTTTGCTGGAATAAGACCGCCCCGGTGGTTTTATTTTTTATTTCAACCTTAGCTGTGGCCACCGTATTATTATCAATGATGATCCCACTTACAACTAATGGGAACACATTGGTATAAGTTACTCCTGTATGAGGAAAGTCGATCTGGATATCGGAAGGTGAATCAGCCGGGGGAGGATTGCTATTGCTGCTGCTTTTTTTACAGTTTAATGAAATAAAAGAGACGAAAATAAATAGAATGAAAAAACGGGACCTGGCCATGAGTCATATTATTTGAAATACAAAAATAGACTTTTCGGTTTTACGGTAATGCTTTTCAGAAATAAATTAAATGTGCTTTAAATTTCCCTTTTGAAAACTCCAGGGCAGGGGCAGGGAATTTAAAAGCGCTTAAAAAGGTCAGGAAGAATTTCAGCGCCTTGCTGTTTGTTTTTATTTTACTCAGGTCAATATCAGGAGTTAAATACCATTGACGGTATCTTTTTATATCAGGCCGGTTGAAAACGATGTTTCCATTGTTGTCTTTACCAATATTTTCTGTTCCGCCAAACATGCCATCTGCCCCATATCCAATAGCCACGGCTAACCAGGGGGGCCATTTGCTTTTTGGAAAAAATGATTGGATATCAGCGCTGGCCCAGTAGGTTTGCCCGTTATAGTCCTTGATCAACCTGGAAGCGTCCCCTTTACCAAATAATACATCACTTCGCTGATTTAATAATGGGTCGCTGTATGATTTGTGATGAAAAGAGAATTTTAGTTTGATCCGCTGGTCATTCCAGGCCAGTTCCTGGGCAACCAAAGCGCCACTTCCAAGTATATTGGCGGAGAAATCACCCCAGCTCCATCCCCATTGGCTGCTGAAACCATCGAGCACTTCAATAACGGTTTGATAAAATGCGCCGCTCATGCCGCCGATCCAGATCCTTTTTTTCCGGTCAATGCCGGTCCAGCGCCAGAGTTCCATGCTGCCGCGGCTTTCGATATAAGCGCTGTACAAGTGACCCACTTTGTCAACCTGCAACCATTCTTTATTGTCATTGAAGCTGTGAAAACCTGTGCGGGGATAATTTTTATACCAGGCGGATGACAAACCGATCATGGTCGCGCTGTAACCAACTAAATTGCCACCTGCTACCAGCCAGATGCGTTTTTTCTTTTGTTGGGGAGTTAAAATTGAAAGATCAGCTCCATGCTGAATATTAGTAAAATTAATTTTTGATTTGATAAAAACAGAGGAATCAATATGACTGATTTGTGTGACAGAATCATGGATAGTTTTAGCAATAGCCGGGTCCTGCCCCAACGAAATGGAACTATACGCTATAGTAATAAAGAGTATGGCGTTTTTTTTAAACACAGAGGTCACAAAGTTTTTTGCACAGAGTTACACGGAGACAGATTGATTCAGGGCAAATTTACGTTTCCTTTGCCGTTTTAGTTTCAAAAGATAAAATTCATAACTTCACTTTTATCTCTTAACAATCATTTTAGTTTATGGATGCAGCAATACAGGCTAAAGTAAATGCATGGCTCGGGGGAAACTTTGACCAGGCCACAAAAGAAGAAATAAAACGCTTACAGAAGGAGAAACCCGATGAACTGGCCGATGCTTTTTATAAAAATCTTGAATTCGGCACAGGAGGTTTAAGAGGGATCATGGGTGTGGGTACCAACCGCATGAACAAGTACACCGTGGGAATGGCTACGCAGGGCTATGCCAATTATCTGAAACAATGTTTTCTTTCATCCGCCGAAGCTTCAGCGAAGGTGGGCGGTGAAGTAAAGGTTGCTATTGCACATGATAGCCGGAATAATAGCCGCTTTTTTGCAGAAACAGCAGCGAATGTATTTGCGGCAAATGGAGTAAAAGTTTTTTTATTTGAAGATTTGAGACCCACGCCGGAGCTCTCATTTGCCATCCGTGAGTTGAAATGCCAGGGCGGTGTGGTTTGCACTGCTTCACATAATCCCAAAGAATATAACGGGTATAAAGCCTATTGGGATGATGGCTCGCAATTAGTGCCGCCACATGATAAAAATGTCATTAAAGAAGTAGATAAGATAGTTTCTGTTGATGATGTGAAGTGGACAGGTGCTGAATCCAACATTACGATTATAGGAAAGGAAATGGATGAAGCGTATATAAAAATGCTGAAGGGCCTGAGCATATATCCTGAAATTATTGCAAAGCATAAAGACCTGAAGATCGTGTATACACCGATTCATGGCACAGGAATAACAATGATGCCGCCGGTGCTGGAAAGATTTGGTTTTAAAAATGTTCACATTGTAAAGGAACAGAGCATACCTGACGGAAATTTTCCAACGGTTGCTTATCCAAACCCTGAAGAAAGTGAAGCAATGAGTCTTGGGTTGAAACTGGCTGAAAAAATAGATGCTGATATTCTTTGCGGCACTGACCCTGATGCTGATCGTATCGCTATCGGGGTAAAAGACCTGCATGGCAAATGGGTTCTTATGAATGGCAACCAGACTGCTGTTCTTGCTTTTAATTACCTGATTGAAGCAAGAAAGGCAAAGGGAATTGCCAGGCCAAACGATATGGTGATAACCACCATTGTTACCACGCCGATGATCGATGTAATAGCCATAAGAAATAATGTAAACTGCTACCGGGTGCTTACCGGGTTTAAATGGATCGCAGCATTGATACGTGCAAAAGAAGGTAAGGAGAATTACATCATCGGCGGCGAAGAAAGTTTTGGATTAATGATTGGGGATAAGATAAGGGATAAGGATGGCATCAGTGCTGTAGCCTTGCTTTGCGAAATGGCAGCTTATGAAAAAGAAAAGGGGAGGAGCCTGTATGAAAAAATGATCGACCTCTATGTGCAGTATGGGTTTTTTAAAGAAAAGCTTATCTCCATCACCAAAAAGGGAATGGACGGGCAACAACAGATCGCTGCCATGATGGAAGCTTACCGCAACAATCCGCCGGAAGTTATTAATGGTTCCCCGGTAGTGATGCTGCGTGACTATGAACTGCAAATAGAAAAGAACCTGCTGACAGGAGAGGAGTGGAAGATTGACATGCCCAAATCCAACGTGCTGCAGTTTGTCCTGGAAGATATGAGCAGCATATCAGCAAGACCCAGCGGCACCGAACCGAAGATCAAGTTTTATTTCAGTGTAAATACGGAATTGAACAACGCTGATGAGTTTGAAAAAGTGAATAAAGAACTGGATGAAAAGATAAAGGCGATTATTGGGGATTTGAAATTGTAATGGTAAGCGATCAGTAAATCATTGTTAAATGGAGACTGACATTAATTGGCCCATAGCTTTCTAAACCATTCATTTTCCATGAAGGCATTCTTCTTATGACTGATAGCAATGTTATTCTATCATTCTGCCATCCACCTTCCACATTAATATCTTTAGGATTGCCCGACTTGTCCAACATAAAACTGATCTTCATCGTAATGGATGATCCGACTGTTAAGGTCATAGGTTGAATTGGTTTGAAATTTCTTTTAATAAAATCAAAGAATTCTTCCCGGCCACCGGGATAGGCAGGTTTATCACCTCCGTTCGGCCAATCAGACAGCATCAATTCATCTTGTTCTCTTTCTTTCAGCACCTGCTTCGTGATATTTTTGCCGGTTTGACTATAGTAGGTGGATATTGGGCTTTGTCCAAACGGACGCCTTTCGATCTCTTTTACCTTTCCATTGGGATAATAAAACTCAGTTTCTTCATCGCTCCTAATACGAAATGTCTTTGATAACAAAACCCCTGATGTATCCCAGCGTAATGTTTCTCCTGTACCCTTTTTATTATCATAAGATGTTCTTGATTCTAATTTCTCAGATCCTTCATGATAGGTTATCGATATTTTTCGTACTTCCATGGCTTTTTCATAATACACTGAATCACTTGTTCGATTTTTCCAGGATAACCAAAGGCCTTCTTCAAGATTATTCCTGTAAAGGCCCTCTGATTCGGGGATACCGAGACTATCATAATAAGTGAACAGGCCATCTTTTACAGCCAAAGTTGAGTCAATGAAATAACCTTTCATAATGATAGTACGGGATGGCAACTTGTAAGAAGAGACTTTAAGCCGGTTATTTTCTTTCATACCAACAACTACATACTTGGCTGCTGAATCCGGAACAATGTTCAAATCGTCATCAAAATAATAAACCAACTGGCCTATTTGCCCAGAGATAATTGTTGAACAGAAAATGAACAGAAAAAAAGAGAATAAATAGCGATATTTTTTCATTTACTGGTTATCCTGTTACAAAACTACAAATATTTATCTTGCACCCACGCTTATGAGACCCACCGAAGATACTTACCGCCACAAAGGCCTCCGAAAAAAATTAGTGCAGGGCATTCATGCCAAGGGCATTACTGATGACAGAGTGCTGGATGCGATGCTCGAAGTTCCCCGCCATTTTTTTCTCGAATCAGCTTTTGATGAAAAAGCTTATGAAGACCGGGCCTTCCCCATTGGCGAAGGACAAACCATTTCACAACCTTACACGGTGGCGTATCAAAGCCAATTGCTCGAAGTACAACCTTTCATGAAAGTGCTGGAGATCGGTACCGGCAGCGCCTACCAGGCCGTGGTGCTGGCGGAGATGGGAGCACAGGTGTATTCGATCGAGCGGCAAAAGAAATTATTCGAGGCCAATAAAAAATTTGAGTTCCTGAAAAAATATTCTTCTATCAAATTCTTTTATGGTGATGGTTATGAAGGCCTGCCCACTTTTGCACCATTTGACAGGATCATCATTACTGCTGCTGCTCCTGAGATCCCTCAAAAACTGATCGAGCAATTAAAGCCCGGCGGCATGATGGTCATTCCGCTTGGTAGTGGCGATATTCAGCAGATGATGCGGATAACCAAATTAGAAAACGGCGCATTAAAAGAAGAAGTGTTTGATCATTTTTCTTTTGTTCCTATGATCGGGGGAAAAAAGTCGTGAGTCTTTAGTCATTAGTTTCAAGTCCCAGTTATTTATATTTGAGAAAATCATTATTGGTTTTCTTATGGGAGATCATAGAAAGTTAATAGCTTATCAGAAAGCATTTAATTTGGCTATGGAAATTTTTGAATTGACTAAAAGTTTTCCACCAGAAGAAAAATTCAGTCTTACAGACCATATAAGAAGGTCATCAAGGTCAATCTGTACAAATTTTGTTGAAGCATACAAGCGGAGGAGATATAAGGATTATTTTATTTCTAAACTAAAC
>JBGPKR010000186.1:0-6876 GCA_041486045.1 Chitinophagaceae bacterium
GATAATATTTTATTGAAAATGAAAATATTTTTTTGGTTGAGTAAATATACTGAACTTTTTACAGAAGACAAGTAATTGCCCCTGCCAAATCCGTATTCATAGGCATTGCTGATACTTTACTATATGATAATAAATGCTTTATTTATTATCAGCCACAAAAAATTGGATCCGAATACTTTTTTTGCCAGGACTGGATCCCGGGATATTTATACTGCTCCCGGATATGGTTTAATGCACGGTCCCAGGGTCACGAATCCGGATACCTAATGATATTTATCGGGTTTCTTACTATTCTTTTTTTAAGACCAGATCGGCCACTAAAGCGTTGTGATCACTAGCTCCTTCGGCAAAAATCCTTTTTACCTGCCTTACGGCAAAATGGCCATTAAAAAAGATCTGATCGATCCGGAGGGTGGGTGAAATGTAAACAAATGTTCGTCCTAACCCGGCTCCTTTATTGATCCAGGCATCTTTCAGATCATTTCTTACTCCCGAATACGTGTAGCTCACAGGTACGTCATTTATGTCGCCGGTAAATATAAGAGGCCGGTTACTTTTACTGATCAGTTCTTTTACCAGTTTTACCTGCTCCACTCTCCGCTTGTACCCCAGGCGTAACTTATTTATGATATTCTTTGTGCCGGTAAGGCCGCTGTCTATCCCGTTTTTTATATTGCTTAATTCCATATAATCATTACGTTGAAAGTTAACAGACTGAAGCCGGGTTGTAATAATGTCAACGGTGTCGCCGGAAATAATAACACCCACTTTTATTATACTGCCGGCGAATGGTTTTGGATAATCAATTTTCTGGGTATCTGCAATGGCATACCTGCTGAAAATGATACTGCCACTATAAAATTTTCCATCAAACTTGGGTATGTCGGACGAAAAGTAATGGTAGGGATAGTTCATGGTTTTTGCAATGGAATCAATGAAGTTTAAATAGTGTCCGGGAACAACAGCAGTAAAAAATTCCTGTAAACAAATTATATCAGCATCGGCATCTTTTAATTTTCTGAAAATAGCTGCATTATTACGGATAGCTGTATTACTATCCGGGGCCGTGTAATTCATCAGCCCTGTATTCCAGGTTAACAGGCGTATATCGCCATTATTTTTTGTCTGATTAAATTTTGAAGGAATAGCAAACCCGAATGTTATAATGATATTTGGTATGCTTACTAATATTGCCACCAGGGAGAAACCTGCTTTCCGGGGTCTGACAGGCAACCAGAAAAAGAAGAATAGGAATGTTGTGATCAATAATAAAGGGAAAAATATTCCTGCCAGTGCAACGGGCCACCATTTGTATGGGTTCAGATAAGGTGCGGCATCGCTGACAAGCAATAACAGGATACAACCTATATTACAGAAAAAAACTATCCGTAAAAATGTTTTTTTAACTGACATATTCATTTTGTGCAGTAGTAAACGGCATCTCCTTTCCAGAAGCCATATTTATGAATTTCCTGTTCTGTAAATGCTGCTGTGTAATCATCAACTGTAACCTTAAATCCTGTGTTTCTTAATTTATCCGCATAGTCATAACTATAATACCGGACATGCTCTTTAAGCCCGAACGCTTTTTCTCTTTCCAAAGGGTTGGTAATGGAATTATCTTCATACGTAACTTTTCTTGAAGTATCAATAGGCACCTGCATGATCCCCCAGCCGCCTTTTTTCATCAGGTCATAAATATTCTGCATCGCTTTTTTATCGTCCTCAATATACTGAAAGACATGATTACAGATTATCACATCAAAAGAATTACCCGGTAAATCATGGTTTAACAGGTTAAAATAAGCAGTTCCTTTCGGGTACAGATGGGGGTAAATGTCAACGGGGTGGTAATCGATATTTTTTTGTTTTTTGAACCTGTGGAAAAAAACAGTTTCAGGGCTGATATGTAAAACTTTTAATGGCGACTCATATAAATTCGTTCTGTTTTCAAAATACATCCATAATAACCGGTGTCGCTCAAGGCTTTCACATTTCGGACACCAGGCATTCTTTCTTCTGTTATCGCCAAAGGGAGCAAATTCACGAAACCTGCTCCTGCAACAGGTGCAAACAACATTATTCCCGGCATATTTGATCCGTAAAAAGAATAACCTGATCTTATTCGCAATGGGAAAGATCGGCCCCAGCGATTCTTTAACCTTTGTACTTAGCATCAGACAGCATTGGCTTTTTCAGTTATATACAATCAGTTTCGGGTTACTTTATTCCTGCCTGTCAAATTACGCAGCCAGATCATAAACATCATTCCTTTGATCCGGGAAGCAAAATTAATTTCCGGGCGCTCTGCATTAAAGCGGTGCAACATTCTATTTCCCAGCTCCATTTTTTGATTTTGAACCCCGAATAAAAATGGAATATTCAATGTACCCAGTTCGTTGAACAGTGCCTGTAAAAGTCCAAGGTCACTATGCGGAAATGAAAAGCAACAATCGGTTATATTAAGAAGATCATTCACATACCGGCAGGAACCGGTAACCTGGTCTATTTGTTCTGTTATTGAAATTTGCTGGAAATAGGGGTGATTGATGCTGTGAGCGCCAATATTAAAACCCCTGTCGTGCAAAGATTTCAACTGGTTCCGGGTAAGAAACGGTTGTTTGGTCCTGAGAAAACTATCAAATGAAAACCCGGTTCTCTCAGCAATTTTATCAAGTAAAAAGGCGTTGGCTGTATTTATTGTTTTTAAGAAAACGATAGTTTCTTTTGCTGATTTCTTTTCCATACCCAAAATATCGTGGAATAAATGCAAAAAAGAATCGTTGCCTTTGTTTTTTAATAGTTCGTCAATTAACAGGCTTATTTTACACCTGTAGAAGAGCTCGTTGTTATCTATAAAGGCCGGGTTGATAAAAAAACAGGCAGGTATCCCTTTTTTTTCAAGAATAGGTGCAATGATGTCATGAACTTCCCTGAACCCGTCATCAAAACTGAGAAAAAATGATCTTTCAGGTAAGGCGGATTGTTCCCGTACAGATTTAATAATATCGGTGATGGTTACAGGACGGTAGTGTTTTAATAAAAAATCAAGATCAGCTGAGAATTGTTTTTCATTCTTATAATTATATAAATGCTTTATGTGGGGAAGAAACCCGTTACTGACGGTATGCTGATAGGGGAACAGGGTTGTTGGTGGCCCGATGGTCTTTAGTAAAGCCATAGGCAACAAGGAGCAGGCGGAATAATAAGTGGCCTTAAGGATGTTCATTCTTCAATAGATCATCAATATAGATGATTCTTTTATGTTCGGTTTTTAAAAAATCCCGTTTTGCTTTTTTTATTTTGAGAAAGGATTTGAGCTGACTAAACAGCAGGAGCGGTAAATGTTTCAGTGATCGAAGCATTCCTTTCTGCCTGCTTTGAGTGGCAATGGTAAGAATAAAGTTTATAACAAACAATGAAACGATAACTGCCCAGCAGTAAAGAAGCGCAGGGTTAATAAAAACGGAAAGAATGACAAGAATTACCATGGTTAGTATTAATAAGATCATCGGGGGACGAAGCATGGAAGCTCCCAGCAGAATTTGTCCGGAATTCAGGTTCTTACATCCCGTTTTAGTGAGAAGCCAGCCCTCTTTAAAATGGCCAAAATAGGAATAGATCCATCGGGTTCTTTGTTTCTGTAATACAGCAGCATCCTCAACTTTTTCATCATACACAATGGCATCTTCGGCAAATGCAATTTGTTTTACTTTTCTGGCTAATTGCGATTGTAGTTTTTTGTCAAAACCCCCGATCGTATTTTGATAGTTTATTTCTTTGTAAAGAGCAAAATCAATGGCTACCCCAAGGCCCAATATGGCAGAAGACATTCCCAATTGCATTTTTACAAGGCGTTCATAAAAGATGTAATATATATGACCCATTGAATCCAGCCGGGCATACTTATTATCCGTGTTTTTAGACAGCATGTGTGTTTGCACAACTTTGAAACCTCTTTGAAAATACCGGTTCAGGTTTTTCAGGTAGTTGGGATGAACTAAGTTATCGCTGTCAAATATGATCAATGCGTCAGGTTCGTTTTTGAAATTAGTTATTGCAAACTGGATCGATCTGATTTTTGAATGCAACGCATGCGGGGGCGAAAGCAAAATGATCCTTTCATCTGCAAAAGCCATATTACCAATATCGCAATCATCAGCCACGATATACACTTTAAATTTGCTATGGCTTTGTTTCATAAAAGAATCTACCAGCGGGGCAATAAATCGTATGTCCTGATGTGCGGTAATAATGGCCGCAAAGTCATAATCAAGATCATTGAGTTTTTTATAACGGTTCAGGGGATTCCGTTTAGGGTTGCCACCGGCAAGAAAGTAAAGAATAAAGAGTAATACCGGCAGGAAAAAATAAAATGCAACCAGGAAAGAGATTACATAAAATAAGTATTTTAATATAAGTAGGAGGATTTCCATTTAATCGATATTTTTTTGCCAGACAGTCACAAATCCCCCGGTAAACCGGTAGGGTAATATCTCTGCAATAGCGCAGTCCATTTTTTGTAAGAAAATGAGTCTTTTACTGAGAATAGAGAACGGGAAAACATCTTCAATAAAATTGGTTTTACCAAACTGAATAATTTTGAAATTATTCAGTTTTGCCAATGATTTAAGTTTCCTCCTGGTAAAGAACTGTATATGAGTCAGGTCACTGGCATCGGATTGAACGGTTGTTCCTTTATAACCCAACAGTTTTTTTAGTTTTAAGATGCCATGCCAGATAAAATTGTCTTTTTTTTGCAACCAGATAACCGGTTTGGTAACAAACAATTCCCGGGGCCCCATGCCATTGGGTACTGTTACAATAAGAACCCCTGTGTCCGTCAATGACCGGTACAGGGTTATCAGTAAATCTTCCGGCCTGTTCAGGTGTTCTAAAACCTCGCTGCATATTATGGCATTATACTTTTTACCTTCAGCGACTAATTGTTCTGCACTGATCACATCGAAGCTTACATTCGGGGATTTATTCAATTCTTTAGCTTTAGCTATCGCTTTTTCACTTACATCAATCCCGTATACATTATAGCCAGCCTCACCTAAGCTCCGGGAAATAACACCGTTGCCGCACCCTACGTCGAGCACGGTTGCCCCGGGAGGCAAATTGCTTTTTAGCGTCTTTAAAATAAATTGTAGTCGCTTGATATCCGCAACACGCTTAAATTCCATTTGTACTTTGATGTATTATTTGTATAAACTGGTATAAATATTTTCAATTTGCCTGGTCATATGGGTGACATTAAAATGACTTTTCACTGTTTCAATTGCATTGGCTCCATATTTTTCCCGAAGGGCGGTATCCGCAGCCAATAATATAATTGCCCCGGCAAGTTCGTTCTGTAAATTACCCGGTTCTATTAAATAGCCATTATGTTGATGTCTTACTATTTCGCAGGTGCCATCCACGTTGCTGGCAATGACGGCTTTTCCCATACTCATCGCTTCCAGTAAGCCGATCGGCAGGCCCTCCCATAAAGATGGTAATATGAAAATATCCGCCGCATGTAAAATATCCGGAACATCTTGCCGGAATGGCAGGAAAATTATACTTTCTTCTATGGATAATTCTTTTGCAAGAATAAGGGCAGCTTTTTTCTCATCACCCTCACCAACCATCAGTAATTTTATGGCCGGCATTTTTTTTAATACGGTTGCAATGGCACGGATGAGTGTCAACGGTTGTTTATGTGCCGTAAACCTGGCAATGAACAGCAGAAGTATGGCATTTTTATCAATAGACAGTTCTTTTCTTATATCGGTAAAATTTTTAGCCGGATCAAATTTCTCCCGGTCTATCCCGTTATTCACAACGGTTGATGTAAATGATTTAATATATTTCTGGCCGGTTTGTTTGTTTGATTCAGAAACAGAAATATTCACATCGGTCCTGGATATCAGGAATTTTTCGCCTAATATCCTGAATTTCTTTACGAATGGATTTTGATCATTATGAAAAGACCATCCATGTATTGTATATATCAGCGGGATATGTAAAGACCTGGCTGCCCAGAAAACATTTGAATTGGCTCTTGTACCATGAGCATGAACAATATCTATTTTTTCTTCTTTGATCAACTTTTTCACTTTCCTCCAAACAAACAGATCAAATGGTTTTTCGGTAAAAATAATATGGGTCCGGATACCTTTTTTCTTCAGCATGCCGATCATGGGCCCATCCGTAAACGATAAAACGATGGGTTCAAAAAAATCCTTATTTAAATGGGTTGAAAGACTCAGCAAGTGACTTTCACCTCCGCCAACCTGCCCTTGCCTGATACATTCCAGCACACGTATTTTTTTCCTTTGAGGCATTATATTGGCTTTTCTGCAATAATCATCATTTCTTTTATTCCTGATAATCTCGAAAGCAGGTTGGTGGCCATCCTGTAAAGTCCAAAATTAATTTTAGCCAGTTTTAATAATTTATTATAACCTGCCCCTCTTATATATTTATTTTTCCTGACAATAAAGCCGGTTGTAAGCAAAAGATTGTTAATGGTCTGAAAATTCCAGCTGAACAAATGTTGGTTCAGGTCCAGCGTATATTGAGCCTTTCCGTGTACTTCATGGGGGATCACAAGAATTAAAGTAGATCCTTTTTTTAATTTTGAAAATATATTGCCCAGCATTTCTTTTGGATTGGGATGATGCTCGAGTACATGAGCAGATAATACTATGTCGAAAGTTTCATCCGGTAAAGCAGTAAGGTCATTGGTGGCATTGATACCTTTTTTTTTGCAAAATTCTACTCCGAATCTGGAGATGTCATAACCTATTGCATTGGGTAATTTATAAATATTCTGACCTAAACCGCATCCAAAATCCAGTATCCGTTTATTGATATCAAAACCGTGGA
>JBGPKR010000187.1:0-6830 GCA_041486045.1 Chitinophagaceae bacterium
CGGAGGTCTGAAACCCGAAGTCTGAAGTCGGATAGAATCCTTAACGGAAATTATCTTTCAGGTATCGAACTTCAGACTTCCGACTTCTGACCTCTGATCTCAACTCTCTATTATGCGTACAAGCAAATTCAACGACGATGACCATATTTACCTGCAGGTAGCCGGAGGTATTGAGAAAATGATTGATGAAGATGTCCTGAAGATCGGTGACAAACTTCCATCAGTCCGTGTATTAAGCGAAGAATATGGGATCAGCATGGGTACAGCTTTCCAGGCCTATTATCACCTGGAAGGAAAAGGGCTGATCGAATCAAGACCCAAGTCAGGTTATTATGTACGCTTTAATTATAAGCGATATCCTGACCTGCCGCAATTGACCCAGCCGCAATCCATTTCACATGAAGTGAGTGTGAAAGAAATGATCGCTTCGATCTATGCTGATATTGTTGCACCGGATGTTATCAACCTGGCATTGGCCGTTCCTGATATTTCTTTGTTGCCTGTTGCAAAGATCAATAAGGCTGTCGTGCATGCCATACGGAATACAAAAGACCATTGCATCAGCTACGAACATACACAGGGTAATACAGAACTGCGCAAACAAATTGCAAAACTGGCGTTCAACTGGGGCGGAAAAATAAAACCCGATGAGGTGGTCGTGACCTCCGGTTGCCTGGAAGCAATTACCATGTGCCTGCGGGCCGTTACTGATCCGGGTGATACGGTGGCCGTGGAAACACCAACCTACTTTGGTATTTACCAGGCTATTGAAAGTTTGGGGTTGAAGGTCGTGGAGATCGCCACCGATCCGGCCACAGGTGTTGATATCAGTTACCTGGAAAAAGCCATTAAAAAATTCCCCATCAAAGCTTGTGTCTTTGTTCCTAACTATAATAACCCGCTGGGCAGTTGTATGCCCGATGAAAACAAGAAAAAATTGGTCGAGCTGATTGCTCTCCACAATATCCCGCTGATCGAAGATGATATTTATGGTGAACTCTATTTTGGAAAAACAAGACCAAAGACCTGTAAGTATTTTGATAAAAAGGGATTGGTCATGCATTGTTCATCACTTTCAAAATCGCTGGCCCCGGGATACCGCACCGGCTGGGCCATTCCCGGTAAGTTCATTGAAGAAGTGAAACAGATAAAACGGATCCACAATATCAGTTGCCCCACCATCACCCAGGCAGCTATGACCCATTTTTTAAAAAATGGACGTTATGAATATCATTTAAAAAATTTACGCAGGGCTTTACATACACAATCGCTGAAATATCTACAGGCCATTATTGAATATTTCCCGGCCGACACCAAAGTGTCAAGGCCGCTTGGGGGATTTATCATGTGGCTGGAGTTGAATAAAAAAGTAGATGCATTTAAACTGCGGGCTGATGCCATGAAACATCATATTTCAGTTGTACCCGGGAAAATATTTTCATCCGGCAGCAATTATTCCAATTTTATCCGCCTCAGTTATGGCAAACCCTGGAGCGATGATGTTGATTATGGCCTGATGATGCTGGGGAGATTAATCAAGAAGATGTTGTAATAACGGCCCCGGAAAATCACCCCCTGATGCCAGTTAACATTTTATTGGCCTCGTTATAAAAAACTTGACCTACCTTTCATAAAACCAACGCCATGCTATATCAAAAACTTCTTACTGCCTTGTTATTGATCGCATCAATAACTTTAAAAGCCCAGAAAAATTTTAACTGCACCCCTGAAAAACCAAAACCGGGTGATGTCATCAGGTTCACTTATGAACCAGCGGGTGATATTGCCAATACTATTTTGCCTGTTGAAGGGATTATTTACCAGATGGGCAAAAATGCAAAAAAGGCTGATGATCTTGTGATGGAGAGAATAGCGGGTAAATACACTGGTTCATTTACCATAGATACTGCGATGGATTTTGTATACTTCGGATTCACCGCTGATAAAAAAATGGACAATAATTTCAATGAGGGCTATACCATTCTTTTGTATGAAAATGACAAGCCCAGGAATGGCAGTTATTTGAGCCAAAGTAGTTTTTACCAGTTTATGGGACGCCAGGTAGGAGTAGAACCCAACAATGAAAAGGCATTAGCTGCTATTGAAAAAGAGATCGAGTTATACCCCGAGGATAAAAAATCCTATACTATTTCCCGGGTAAGATTACAAACGCTGGTAAAAAAAGATGATGCTTTAAAAATTGTTCAGAAGGAGATCGAGTCTGCTTTAAAAGCCGGCTTAAAAGAGGAATTGGATTACAGCAATCTTGAAACCCTTTACCAGTTGGCAAAATTGCCTGAGCAGCAAAAATTTATCGGAACGCTGAAAAAAGAAAAATTTCCGGGTGGTCGATGGCAGGCTTCAGAAACCGTTAATAAGTTTTACCAGGAAACTGACCCTGAAAAGAAAAAAGAAATGCTTGCTGTCATCATAAAAAAGACGGAGACTGATGAAAACTGGAAAGGATACAAGCAGACTATTTCATTGTTAAAACCAGAGATCCTTTCGGCCTATTCCAATAAAAAAGATTGGGTCAACTTTAAAAAAGCAATAGCAGAAGCGAATATTGAAGATAAAAGCCAGCTGGCACAGTTATATAACGAAGCCGCATGGGAAATGCAAAAGACCAGTGATAACCTGCCATTAGCGGAAGAATTTTCGCGGTTAGCAACAGCTTATTCCAAAGAGGCCTGGCAGCATCCTACCGGGAAAAAGCCTGATGTTCTTACACAAAAACAATGGATGGAGAATAACAGATCTACCTATGCAAATTTAGCTGACACCTATGGCATGGTGATGTTCCGGATGGGAGAATACAAAAAGGGATTGCCCTATGCAAAGGAAGCAGCTTTGCTTATCAATAACGGTAAAAGCGCTGATCTGAACAACACCTATTCACTGCTTGCCGAAAAAGTGTTGCCAAGAAAACAATATGTAAAAGAACTGGAGCAATTCGTAGTGAATGGTAAGTCCACAACTGAGATCAAGGATGTCCTGAAAAGAGCTTATACAAAAGAAAAAAAATCGGAGACCGGTTTTGATGAATATATCTCGGCGCTGCAAAAACAATCCTATGAAAAAATGCTCGAAGATCTGCGCAAATCAATGATGAACGAAAATGCACCTGTATTCGCTTTGGTGGACCTTGAAGGCAAGAAAGTAAGCCTCGGCGATCTGAAAGGCAAAGTAGTGATCGTGGATTTCTGGGCTACCTGGTGCGGACCCTGCAAAGCAAGTTTTCCGGGCATGCAAAAGATGGTAAATAAATACAAGGATGATCCCAATGTGAAATTTGTGTTTATTGACACCTGGGAAAGAGAAGAGAACAAACCAAAAAATGCTTCCGCCTTCATTACCAACAACAAATACAGTTTTCATGTGCTGATGGATAATGATGATAAAGTGGTAGCCGAATTTAAAGTAGAAGGAATACCTACCAAATTTGTCATTGATAAAAAAGGAATGATACGTTTCAAAGCTGTTGGGTTTGATGGCAGTGATGACAAACTTATGAGTGAACTGACAGCTATGATTGAAATGGCATCAAAAGAAGGAGAGCCGAAAGCGTTTTAACCGAATTGAAAATAGCTTATATCCAACCTCAGCTATTGCTGAGGTTTTTTTACTGCAAAGCGTTTCGAAGCGCTTTTACCTCATCTGCACCAATTGTATTGTTCAAATAGCTCTCCTCCAAACCTGCGAACCCAGGATGCACAAACTGCATCGGGCTTTTTGTTTTGCTCCGCAAAGAAGAATGAAACTCAACACAACCGGTTTTCTCTGCCAGCATTTTAATATTTTCTTTTCTTACGCCGCTGCCCGGCATAATGATGATACGGCCGTCTGCTTTACGATTTAATTCTGCAATCAACTCAACTCCTTCGTTGACCGTTGGCTGCTGGCCGGAAGTAAGGATTCTTTCACAACCAATTTCAATCAATTCTTCCAATGCTTCAAACGGGTCTATACATCTGTCAAATGCCCGGTGAAAAGTAACGCCCATCGGGTAAGCCAGTTCAATTAATTCGGATGTTCTTGCCACATCAATGCTCCCGTCCATGTTCAGCATCCCGGTAACGACTCCATCACAACCCAGGTGTTTGCAAAGCCTTACATCCTGCAGCATGATCTCATACTCATCTTTATTGTACAAAAAATCTCCACCCCGTGGTCGAATAATCGGATACAGTGATACATTAAATGCTTCCCTGCATCGTTTGATGGTTCCTAAAGAGGGAGTGGTTCCGCCTTCGGCAAGATTGGCGCATAACTCTATCCTGTCTGCTCCGCCATCAACTGCTGATTTTGTGGTAGCAAAATCAGAAGTGGCAATTTCGATTATGTATTTCTTCGAGGTCATAATGTATTTCTAAACTATCGGAGTCTAAAGTCCTCCCTTGAGGGGGACCTGCCTGCCGGCAGGCAGGTTTAGGGGGGCCTACTCCATCATATATTTCGCCGGCACCAGTTTCTCCAATTCATTTGTCTTAATAGCATAACTAAATCCTTTATGAATCGCATAAGCACCAACCTGTCCTTTTTTATTTACCGCCAAAAATGCTACCTGTATATCCTTTGCCTTTACTCCCTTTATTTTTACAATTCGCTCAATTGCTTTTTTACAGGCAGCTTCCGGAGATAACCCCTGCCTCATTAATTCCACCACGGTATGTGAACCAGCTACTCTTATCACATCTTCACCCTGGCCTGTGGCTGTGCAGGCGCCCACTTCATTATCTACAAATAACCCGGCGCCAATGATGGGTGAATCTCCTATACGCCCCCGCATTTTAAAACCGGCACCGCTTGTAGTGCAACTGCCGCTAAAATTTCCATTGGTATCCATCGCTACCATACCAATCGTATCGTGGTTCCATTCACCATTTTCCAGTTTAGCTGGTGCAAATGGGCCATGATCGTTCTTTGATTCAACATTAATGGCCGGCAGTTTGTATTCTGATTTCTTCAGCCAGTTATCATAATTCTTTTGTGCATCGGGTGAAAGTTTCTGTTCTTCCAAAGGAAAACCTTCTGCTACTGCAAACTGTTGTGCACCGCTACCTACCAACATCACATGCGGTGTTTTTTCCATCACTCTTCTTGCCACTGATATTGGATGCTTTATTCTTTCCAGGAAAGCTACGCTGCCACAATTTGAAAATTCATCCATGATACAGGCATCCAGGGTTACGAAACCATCCCTGTCGGGATTGGCGCCGAGACCCACACAACAGCTCTGTTCAGATTCAGTGACCATCACGCCTTTCTCAACAGCATCCAAAGCCCTGCCGCCATTGCCCAATACTTCCCAGGCAGCTTTATTGGCCCTCAATCCTGCATCCCAGGTGGAAATCACGATAGGTTTGCCCTTCACAGATCCTCCCTCAGGCATTGCCCATGATTTTTTTGCCAGCAGGCTTGCCAGACCGGTAAAAGCAGATGCCTGTATAAACTTTCTTCTGTTGACCATTGTTATGATTTTAAAGAAGTGAAATTAAGGATTCAGCCACATTATCAGCTTCCCGGGAGGTATCGCCTGTCATAACCGGCAAAGAACTGACAAATCTTCTAAAATCAGGACGATTTACCGTTTGGAATTAAATTTGATGTTTAAACATTGAAATAATACCTTTGTATTCTAAAACAACAAAAATGAAAATAGAAATAATCTCAGGCAGCCCACGGACAAACAGTGTGACACACCGGGTTGCAATTTATCTTAAGAACTGGCTGAAGCAAAACAGTGAACATGAAGTTGACATCATTGATATGAAAGACTGGAACGTTCCTTCCATTCAATCGGTATGGGTTTCGATGGATAAGGTTCCGGTTGAATTCAAGCCGTTAGCGGAAAGAGTTTTCAATGCCGACGCATTGATACTGGTGTCACCCGAGTATAACGGCAGCTACTC
Source organism: Chitinophagaceae bacterium (assembly GCA_041486045.1). Lineage (GTDB taxonomy): Bacteria > Bacteroidota > Bacteroidia > Chitinophagales > Chitinophagaceae > JJ008. The sequence continues at coordinate 5,913 of JBGPKR010000187.1, forward strand.
CCCTGCTATGAAGAACCTGCTGGATCATTTTCCCAAGCAACATCACAAGCCGTTTGGCATTGTAACTGCATCACCCGGCGCCATGGGCGGTATCAGGGCGGCACAACAATTATTACTTCTTGTGCCGGCTTTATTTGGTATTGTATCGCCTTATCTGCTTATTGTTCCGTCGGTTGACAAAAAATTCAGTCCTGATGGCGATCTGCTGGATGAAAATTTTCAGAATGGAGTACATAACTTTATTTCAGAGTTTTTGTGGCTGGCTGAGAAAGTGGTTAAAGAAAAAGTAACAGTTTAATAAACAAGATTGGGAAAAGTGCAATTGGGATCCCGATAATTATCGGGACCAAAATTTCAAAATACTAAACAATGAAAACGATTCTTCATAAGGCCAATACAAGAGGCCATGCAAACCATGGATGGCTGGATTCTTATCACAGCTTCAGTTTCGCCGGTTATCATGATCCCCAAAGAATTCATTTTGGCGCATTAAGAGTTTTGAATGATGATACCGTCGCCGGGGGAATGGGTTTTGGCACCCATCCTCATGAAAACATGGAAATAATTTCTATTCCTACCAGCGGAGACCTGGAGCATTTTGATAATATGGGTAATAAACAGGTCATCCGCCAGGGCGATGTGCAGGTGATGAGTGCCGGAACCGGTATCCAGCATGGAGAAAAAAATAAGAACCCTGACAAACCGGTAAAATTTTTCCAGATATGGGTTTTTCCCAATAAGAAAAATGTAAAGCCAAGATATGATCAGAAAAGTTTTTCTGATGCGGACAAGCATAATAAACTGCTGACGGTGGTATCCCCCATTGGAACGAATGATGGTGGAGTCCAGATTCACCAGGACGCATGGTTTAGTCTGGGCAAATTAGACAAAGACTTTAATACAGTTTATGAATTGAAG
>JBGPKR010000188.1:0-6687 GCA_041486045.1 Chitinophagaceae bacterium
AAAGAAACGAAAGAAGGATTTATTCTCATTAACGGGGATATAAAAAAGCAGGTAAAGAAAATCAAAAGTCAACCAGGTGGAGAGATCGCCATTTTTGGTGGTGCAGAGCTGGCTTGCTCTTTACTGAACATGGGCCTGGTTGATGAACTGGTGCTTGCTATATGTCCTGTTTTGCTGGGAAAGGGAAAAGCTTTCTTTCCCGATATTCAAAAAAGAATTGACTGGAAGCTGAAAGAAGTAAAGTCGTATTCTTCCGGGTTGGTAACGATCACTTATAAAAGGGAATAAATTTTTTAAAATGATCAGATCTCCATCTTCCCGGTAAGGGCTTTAAACCGCGGATCTGATTTCAATTCATTCATCATGGGGTACCTGACACAGAATATCATACCCAGGCAGGCAATGCCCACCCGGTTTTCATAGGTCTTGTTCAAATAGTGAAAAGCTTTATCATAGTCTTTCATTCCTGCATAAACAAAGGCATAATCCATATCTAATGTAATACCGGGTTCTCTTTTTTCTCTTAGTTTTATTTTTTCAATTATTTCCAATGACTTCTCAGTATAGCCGGCTGCTGCATAGGCATGACCCAGGGAACTAAGGCCTTTCAGCGGATCACCAATAAGGCTGTGATATTTTTCAAAATATTGTATAGCTTTTTCATGATCACCCATGGCCAGGTAAACCATTCCTTTTCCTTCATAAGCCCGGCGGAAGCCGGGATCCAGTTCAATTACCTTATCAAATTGCGCCAGGGCCTCCTCAAATTTTCCGGCAAATGAATAAGCATCTGCAAGAGTGGAACGCAGCGGCAAAGAAATGGGGTCAAGCAGTAAGGCCTGCTCCATTTTTTCTATCGCTTTTAAAAATTCACCTTTAGCGATCAGTAGCCATCCATGGATCTGGTTGATCAATGAAGAGTTGAGATTCAGGCTCAGCGCTTTTTGAAGAGACTCTTCAGCCCGGTCGAAATCCCAATTGTGGAAAAAAGATATGGTGGCGAGAGAAAGATGTGCGTTAGCATGATTAGGATTGATCTCAATAGCTTTCAGTGTGTGATCTTTTGCTTTGGCAAATGCTTCCTGCCGGTCCATCATCCCTGTAGACCCCAGGTAAGAATAACAGTAGGACAAAGCACAGTAAGGATCTGCAAAGGTTGGATCTATCCGGATCGCTTCCTCAAAACTTTTAATGGCAATTTTAATCTCTTCGGGGTTTGATTTATTCCAGTGATAGAGGCCCTTCAGGTAAATATTATAGGCTTCAATATTGCCGGTTGCCGGTTTAATGATCGGGTCATGCTCCTGTACCGGGGCAAAATTCTCTTTTAACCGGTTCAAAATCTTCAGCGATATCTCATCTTGTACTTCAAAAATATCTTCCAGGTCCCTGTCATATACTTCTGACCAGATATGGTAACCATCAGCTGTATTGATAAGCTGTGCAGTTATTCTTATTCTTTTCCCGGCCTTCCGGACACTGCCTTCCAGTACAGCCGTTACACCCAGTTTCATCCCGATCTGTCTTACATCTTCGTTTTTACCTTTGAATGAAAAAGAAGAAGTACGGGAAGTGACCCGGATGCCCTCCACTCTTGTCAGTGCATTTAGTATTTCCTCCGACATCCCATCGCTGAAATATTCATTCTCGGGATCATTGCTCATATTAACAAAGGGGAGGACCGCTATACTTTTTTCCGAACCGGTTTTCGCACCCAGTTGAGCAGTAGTGGGTATCACCAGTCCGTCATTGACAATTGCATACACATCGACCTGCCGCTTGACATTTTTCAATGAAAACCTGCCCAACGATACTGTTGTAATATCCCTGTGGTTTTTTACTTCATCAAATACTTTATCAGAGATAAAGACCGAACCGGGTACGGCCAGTGTTTCAATGCGGGAAGCCAGGTTCACACAATCGCCGTATAGTCCGTCTTTATCCAGTACAACCTCGCCGGAGTGAATACCAATGCGCAACTGTACTTTGGGTTCTTTTTGTAATTCTTTTTGTATTTCAATGGCGGCATTTACTGCATCAATGGCGCTGCCGAACATGCTTAATGTACCATCTCCAAAATACTGGATGATCTTACCATTGAAGGCAGGGATAAAGTTTTCAAGGGTTTGTTTCTGGCGGCTCCGGAGTGTTTTGGCTCTTTCCTCGTCTTCCTGCATCATAGCGGTATAGCCGGTCATATCGGCAAACATAATTGCAGCCAACTGTCTTATTGGCTGTGAAACAGCATCGGGTTGAGCCTGGATATTTTCCATTATGATCAGATAGTTTTTGACCGCCTGTTAAAGATAGAAAATAATTTCAAGGGAGAGTTTGTTCCTGACAATTGATGAGCGGTTATTTATTATGGTTGCTTATTGGCTCTTGATCAGCGACCAGCCTTATCATTTAATAAATCCATACTTCACAAGCAGCAGTTGTTCATCTTTAATAAGCCCGATTCCCGGGGCATGCATCTTATATTCCTTTGCTTTGGGCTCCAGCGGGGTTGTTTCTTCCACTTTAAGACAATTGGAAAAAATTCCGGCAGGGGTTTCCAGTTTTTCAGTGTTACTGATTATTTCGGCCCTGTCCATCGCCAGCCCCGGGGCTATTTCCTGGTAATACCTGGCGCCGGTTAAAACCTGGCCCGGCATGATGATACCAGCTTTGCCTGCCTGCCGGCCAGGCAGGTTTTTTCCTTCAGCTATCCAGGCGCCTTCGTGGCTGATCACTTTTCCGTTTTTATACATATCCACTTCTTCCCCAAAATAAAAAACACTGCCGGTCTGCCGGCAGATAGCAAAAAAGTTCCTGGATATCTCAACAGTTATTCCATTCACCGATTCATTTTCTTCTACCACCCTTGTTTCAATAGTCCCGATCATTTTTGTTTCATTCAATACGGTTATTACCAGTTTGGTTTTTTCATTTCCCTCTGCGCCTTCCAGCACCAGCTGGTATCCGGGCTCAAGAATAAAATACGTGTTGCGGCCGCTGGACAGAAATGTGCAGCTATCCTGCATAAAGGAATCGGTGAAAGGTTTATCCTTTCCTTTTGTTTTATCCTGTGCACAGGAGTTTAAAAAAGCGGTGAAGACAAAAAGTAACGGGAGGAAAAAATTTTTCATATCCATGCAATGCCCTTTAAAGATACAAAAGCCCTGCTTGTTGTTGCGATCTTACCGGTTCAATTTCTTTTTACTCTTTCTCTTTGCTTCCATATTTGCCAGGCCCAGCAGAGTGTGATGAGCTGGTAAGAGAGGTAAACAATATATTTGGGAACAGGGCCGGGTACAAACCTGCTGCAATAGTATATGATTACAAGAGTCAGAAATGGGATCGTAGAAAGAATACCGGCGATATGTAACCATTTGGGAAATTTCCCATAATAAGATATTAATAGAAATGAGGGGATCATGAAAAACACGGCCGTAATATTCGCTTCATTGGCCGAATGACCGGGCTGATCCATCGTTGCCAGGAACAAGCCCTCCGATATGGCCAGCATGGTAAACCCGGCGCTTGCCAAAGCATAATCTTCTGAACCTGCTTTGGCAGCAAGACAGGCAAAGGCGCAAACAGCAAAGAGTCCGTCGATCTTAAAAAGCAGGATCTGGCTTACACTTTCATAAGGCAGAAAGCTTCCGGTCAAACTGACAATGAAACTCAGCAGCAACCCGAAGCTGATCCAGTAACTGAGATGAGTCTTGTTCTTTAAAGTTGTCATGTAGTCAAAATTCGTAAATAAGTTGAAAACCCGGCCTTGTTATAAAAAAAATCCCTGGTTGCTCTTTTGTTGTGGCTGCCGTAACTTACGTTACAAATTACTATCATGCTATACAAAAAATGGTTGCTGCTACTTTCTTCTTTTTTTTATTTACAATTCTTATTTGCTCAAAAAAATAGTTCACGACCAAATATTATTTACATAATGGCTGATGACCTGGGGTATGCGGACCTGAGTTGTTATGGAAGAAAAGATTATCAAACCCCAAACCTTGACAAACTTTGTTCACAAGGGATAAAATTCATGAATGCCTATGCTGCTGCTCCCGTCTGCACCCCTACAAGAGTAGCATTTTTTACCGGCAGGTATCCGGCACATTTAACGATTGGTTTATATGAACCAATTGCAGAAGGGCACAAAGACAGTCTCGTCGGTTTATCGTCTGAAAATCCTTCCATAGCCCCACTCTTGAAAAAAGCAGGCTATGAAACCTACCTGATTGGCAAATGGCATTTGGGATACAAGCCTGAGTTTAGTCCTATGGCCAATGGATTCGATTATTTCTTCGGGTTTCATGCAGGAGCAACAGATTATATTTCTCATGTCGATCAAAGAGGCAAACCTGATCTTTATGAGAATGATCAACCTGTGCAAAAAGAAGGATACAGTACAGATATTTTTATGGAAAAAGCGATTGGGGTCATAAAGAAAGCCCATCAAAAACCATTTTTCCTGGCACTTACATTTAATGCTCCACATTGGCCCTGGCAGGGACCGGGAGATGGCCCTTATCCTGATACCATGAAATGGACCTCCGGTGGCTCACCGGTTGTTTATGCTGCCATGATGAAAAGTCTTGACAATGCAGTAGGTAAAATTGTGGAGACGGTCGATGATCTTAAGCTATCCAATAATACAGTCATTATTTTCACCAGTGATAATGGAGGAGAACGATATTCAGATAACGGAATTTACAAAGGAGGAAAAATGGGGCTTTGGGAAGGTGGAATTCGGGAACCTGCATTTGTAAGATGGACAGGAAAGATCAAAGAAAATTCCATTACTAACCAGGTAACAACGACAATGGATTGGACGGCGACAATTCTCGCGGCTGCCGGTGCAGAGATTGATGCAAAATCCCCATTGGAAGGTATTGATATAATGGCAATGATAACCGGAAAACAAAAAGAAGTTGACAGGACATTATTCTGGAGAATTTTTCAGCGCAATCAGCACAAAGCTATGCGGGATGGCAAATGGAAGTATTTCCAGGATGAAAAAGGAAATGAATATCTTTTTGACCTGGCCAACGACCCATCCGAAAAAAATAATTTGAAAGAAACGTTCCCGGAAATATTTCAACAATTAAAAAATAAATATAGTGAATGGGAAAAGACTGTGCTTACTCCGATTCCTTTGTAAATTTTCTTTTCTTATTATTGGTTAAGCAACCGGGGGGTGAAAACTTATTTCCTTAACTTAATATCGGCAAAGCATATTTTTCCTTTTTTAAATCTTCAATTATGATTACCAGACTTTTTCTTCCGGTTTTATCTATTTCCTTCCTTACGATGAGTTGTCAGCAGGCTAATGTGGATTTGAAAGCTGAGGAAGCTGCCATCATGAAAGCTGATTCAACATGGTCAGCCCTTGCCTCAGAATTAAAAGATGTTGACAAGACCGTATCATACTGGTCCGATGATGCTGTTCTTATCCCACCCGGTCAGCCGGTCATAAAAGGAAAAGAAGCCTTGCGAAAATTTGTTGAAGATTCAAAAAATATCCCGGGCTTCAGCATTAGCTGGAAATCTTCCGATATACATTTTTCTCCTGACGGTAAACTGGCATATATGTATGGCGAAAACCTGATGAGCATGAATGATTCAACGGGAAATAAAATATCTATACCGGGAAGGGGCTATACCGTCTGGAGAAAAGAAGCAGATGGCAACTGGAAATGTGTGGTGGATATGTGGAACAGCCCGCCTCAGGCAAAATAAACACAGTTTGTTTGCACTTTTGTTGTGGTTGATTATTGGCGTTGGTAACAACTCTATCTGCGGGCAGTCACCAACAACAGTTAAGAAAGAGGGTTAACCATCCATTGTAATTACAACATTTCCTATTTTTTGACCGCTTGCCACATATTTATATGCTTCAGCTATCTTATCCAGCGGATACTTTCTGTCTATCACGGGTCTGAAGCTTCCTTTTTCAATCAGGTCTTTGATGAAAACGAGTACTCCGTTAAAGCTTTTAGGAAAGGAAAAGACAACCCTTTTTCCGCCAAACAGCGGCGTGATCAACAGCCACAAAATATTTATTGCCCCATTTGATGAAGTGAAAACGCCTTTCCTGGTTAATAGTTTTTTGCATTTCAGAAAACTGGTTTTGCCTACTCCATCAAAAACAAAATCATATTTCTCATTGTCTTTTGTGAAATCTTCTGTTCTGTAATCAATTATTTTATCAGCACCCAATGATCTTACGAGTTCACTATTCTCAGCACCGCACACTGCTGTGATATAAACACCATAGTTTTTTAAAAATTGAACATATGATGAACCTATTGCTCCCGTTGCACCATACACTAATGCTTTTTGTCCAGCCCCTGGCTTTGGTTTTAGCCCGAGGATAACCGAAGCAGCATAAAATGCTCCTTCCAGACAAGCGGCTGCTTCTTCATAAGTTATGTTAGCAGGTAGTGGAACTATAACTTTTGCTGCTTTGGTTTCGGGTAAAATAAAATATTGTGAATGGGAGCCACAACCAAAACCACCACCGAAGCCCATGATCTTATCGCCGGCTTTAAATGATCGTACCCCGGAACCTGTTGCTGCAATCTCTCCCGCAAAGTCTGACCCGATAATGGATGCCCGTGGTTTGAATAATCCTGTAAAAAACCGCATTAAAAACGGTTTGCCTGAAAGTACATGACAATCACTTCTGTTTACGGTGGT
>JBGPKR010000189.1:0-6618 GCA_041486045.1 Chitinophagaceae bacterium
ATGGAAGTGGCCTATCATCCAGTTGCTATATATGACCGGGCTGGCCTATTTGATGAGTTTGTTGGTGTACCAGGTTTTTAAATAACCCTGGTTTACGGTGGGTTCCAATGATCCTCTGCTTTGAAATATTTTCAAAGCATTGCTGAAATTTTTTTATTACTGCCCTTGGGGTAATTCGCATCTAACCCTCATTTCATATTCATATAATCAATCACCAGGTCACAAAAGGCTTTGATGCCAGTTTTCATGCCGCTTTCATCAATAAAGAAATCGGCCGTATGGTGTGGTGGTGCTTTTTTCGGGTCATTTCCTTTTGGCATTCCTCCGAGGTAAAAAAAGAAAGATGGCGCCTTTGTGCCATAATAAGAAAAATCTTCTGCTCCTGTTACCCATTCTCTTTCGGTAACGTTTGCAGCTCCAGCCGCCGATTGCAATGATGGAACCATTTTTTTTACAAGTTCCGGTGTATTATATGTAACTAATGTTTTCGTGTTGATGGAAACATCGGCCTTTGCACCGGAAGCTTCGGAAATTTTTTCAACCGTCCATTTTATTTTTTCATGTACCTGCTTTTGCATGTCTTTGTCAAGAGTTCGTATGGTGCCGTCCATTATACATTCTTCTGGTATGATATTGCTTCTGACCCCGCCATTAATTTTACCAACTGTTATTACTACCGGAGCTTTTGTCAATTCCATTTGGCGGCTTACTATGGATTGAAGTCCTTCAATAATTTGTGCTGAGATCTGAATGGGATCAATCCCTCTCCAGGGTTGTGAGCCATGACTGCCTTTTCCTTTCACAACGATATGAAACCAGTCAGACGAAGCCATAAAAGCCCCTGATTTATACTGTATTGTTCCAACTTCAACATCAGACTCAATGTGCAGCCCGAATACCACATCCACTTTCGGATTGTCCATCACCCCTTCTTTTACCATTAAGTCTGCCCCGCCTTCTTCACCTTCCGGGGGGCCTTCTTCTGCAGGTTGAAAAATAAATTTTATAGTTCCTTTAATTTCATTTTTCATTCCGGAAAGAATTTCTGCCACACTCATCAATATGGCAACGTGGGCATCATGTCCGCAGGCATGCATCACTCCCACCTCCTGTCCGTTATAAGTTGATTTTTGCTTGGAAGCAAAAGACAATTTGACTCTTTCTATTATTGGCAATGCGTCAATGTCAGCCCGAAGTGCTATACAGGGCCCTGGTTGGGTTCCTTTTAAAATACCTACTACCCCGGTTTTCGCAACTCCTTCTTTAACTTCCATTCCGAGTTTTCTCAAATGGTCAGCAATAATTTTCGCCGTCCGGGTTTCCCGATTACCTAATTCCGGGTGTTCATGAATATCTCTTCGCCAGGCAATGCATTTTGCTTCTATTTTGTCTGCCTCAACTGATGTTTTTTCTTTCAGCTTTACAATTTCATTCTGAGCAGAACCCCGTACTGATAAAACAATTAATCCGGATAACAAAAGGCTTTTTATCATACTTATTTTTGATGAATTTACATGAAATGGCGATTAGACCATAATCATTCTCCCCTTTCTTTATTTTATTTATATTTAAACTTCCATGCTGCTGCGTCATATTCCATTTCTCCGGGCTGTGTTCCTGCATAGTATTACCGCTTTTGGCGGACCACAGGGTCATATAGGCATGATGATGAAAACATTTGTCCGGCAACGTCCTTATGTTACAGAGCAGGAGCTGATGGAATACAACGCTTTTTGCCAGCTGCTTCCCGGAGCATCCTCGACACAAACGCTTACGTTGATTGGCTATAAAAGAGGCGGGGTTCCTTTGGCTGTATTAACCTTGATAATCTGGATACTACCTGCTTCTATTTTGATGGGGGCCTTTTCTTTTTTACTGGGGTATATTGACCAACGGCAATTAGGTACTGACATTTTCAAATTCATTCCGCCAATGGCTGTAGGTTTCCTGGCTTATGCGGCGTTTACGACTTTCCCAATTGCCATTAAAAATACAATTACATGGATCATAATGCTGGCGGGTGCTGCAGCCACCTATTTTCTATTCGGACAACCATGGGTCATTCCCACCCTGATTATTTCTGCGGGCATTGCCACCAACTTCAGCCGGAAACGTATCCCGCAAACTGAACAAAAACCAAGAAAAATAAAATGGTGGAATTTCTGGCTTTTCGGTATCATTTTTATCACTGCGGCAATTTTAAGTGAAACGGCCAGAAAAAATGAATGGCCGAACAGGAAGTCAATTAACCTATTTGAAAATACATACCGGATGGGCAGCCTTGTATTTGGCGGCGGGCAGGTGCTGATCCCTATGATGTATGAACAGTGGAGTGTGCGGCCGGAAGAAAAGAAAATAAAAGTTAGAAACCCTAATGCTATTCAGATCGATGAAAATGATATGTACACCGGGATGGGTATAGTACGGGCTATGCCAGGCCCTGTTTTCTCCATTGCATCGTTTACGGGTGGGCTTGCATTAAGAGATATGGGAGGGTCGCTGCGGGAAAAAAATATGATGCAGCTATTGGGTTGTTTCATAGGTATGGTTGCTATTTTTCTCCCCAGCGCATTGTTGGTATTATTCTTTTTTCCTATTTGGAACAACATGAAAAAATATGCTGCTGTTTATCGTTCCTTAGAAGGAATTAATGCTGTTGTCGTCGGGATAATGATTGCTTCGACCTTTTATATGATGAAGGATATTTCATTTTCTGAGATAAAACCAGTCAGCAGCCTGATAAGCGTCCTTGCCATCCTGGGAACTTTTTTGCTGCTGAATTTCACCAGGATTGCCGCTCCTTTTATTGTTATTGCCTGCCTGTTGCTCGGCTATTTATTCTGATACTATTTTTTATAGTATCCTCCTTTTTCTATCTCTTCGAGAACCTTATCAGGAATCATATACCGTACAGATTTTCCCTCTTTAATATACTTACGTAGTTGCGTAGACGATAATTGAAACAGTGGTGCATCAAGAATAAAAAGGTTGGCCCCGATATTATTTTTTGCCTCGAAGCCGGGTCTTCTGTAAACATACAGGGAAAAATTTTTTACAATCACTTCATAATTTTTCCATTTATGCAGATTTTGAAAACTGTCGCTTCCCATGATGATGCAGAATTCGTGTTCAGGATATTTATCTGCCAGGTAAACCAGTGTTGCCGAGGTGTAAGACGGCTTTGGCAATGTGAATTCAATATCGGAGACTTTTATCCGGATATCATCTTCGGTGGCGAGACGCACCAGGTGCAAACGATGATATTCGTTCAATAAATTGGATTCCTCTTTAAAAGGATTTTGAGGAGAAACTACAAACCAGACTTTTTGAATATCTGTTTCGTTCAGGATGTGATTTGCAATGATGAGATGAGCGACATGAACCGGGTTGAAAGAGCCAAAATACAGACCTATTTTCATTTAATATGCTTATAATCAATTGATTATCTCTACAAATATATGTTCTGCCTCATTGAGCCGAAGGCTGAGGTGATAACCAGCTACGCTTACCGATATAGGATCTCCTAATGGGGCAACTTGTTCCAAAAGAATTCTTTCACCAGGCACACAGCCCATTTCCATTAGTTTCAGAAAAAGTTCGTTGCTTTTAAACTCTTTGATAATACCCTCCTGTCCAGGTTTCAATTCAGATAATCTGATTATCATCTATCTTTTTATTAACACAAAACTACTCTTGCAATTTTGTTTTTCTTTACGAATTTTGAAAATATGCCTTCAAAATCAAAAGTTTGTTTCTTTTTTCAGGACGTGAAAGCCAGCCTTGTCAACCGAGACAAATTAAAAAAATACATCCAGTCTGTTTTTAAAAAAGAGTGTAAAAAACTAGAATCATTAAACTACATTTTCTGTACTGATAAAACTTTATTGGAAATTAACCGGAAATACCTGAAACATGATTTCTATACCGACATTATTACTTTCGACCTTTCAGAGACTGATGCAGTTCGGGCGGAAATCTATATCAGTGTTGACCGGGTTAGGGACAATGCCCTGAAGCTTGGGCTTTCCTTTAAATCAGAGTTTCACCGGGTTGTTTTTCACGGAGTGCTTCATCTTTGCGGCTACAAAGACAAAACCAAGTCGGAAATGAAGATAATCCGGGAAAAAGAAGACTATCATCTCGAAAAATATAATTGGGGGCTCACAACGGGATATTGAACCGCTTAAGAATACTATCTATAATTTCTCAGCTATTTTTCACGTGAAACAGTTTCAGCCTGAAACATATTCTGTTTCATGTGAAATAGGCTTACACGGAATATCCCTTTCCCAAGTGTACCTTTGCCGGCTCAAATGTTCCAGGAATACGATATTATAGTGGTTGGCGCCGGTCATGCTGGCTGTGAGGCAGCTGCCGCAGCTGCAAATCTTGGTTCACGTACTTTGTTGATTACCATGAATATGCAGACCATTGCCCAAATGAGCTGCAATCCGGCAATGGGCGGAATTGCCAAAGGTCAAATTGTAAGGGAAATAGATGCAATGAGTGGTTATTCCGGAATTGTAACGGATTTGTCCACCATTCAATTCAGGATGTTGAATAGGAGCAAAGGTCCTGCCATGTGGAGTCCCAGGGCACAAAACGACCGGATGCTTTTTTCCATTAAATGGCGGGAAATGCTTGAGAAAACCCCGAATCTTGATTTTTACCAGGATATGGTAAAGGGGCTTTTGATAAATGATGGAAAATGCACCGGAGTGATAACAGGTTTGGGACATGAGATAAAAGCAAAATCAGTAATTCTTACCAACGGAACTTTTTTGAACGGGATTGTTCATATCGGAGAGAAGAATTTTGGTGGAGGAAGAATGGCGGAAAAAGCTGCTACCGGAATTACAGAACAATTAGTATCTCTCGGTTTTGAAAGTGATCGGTTGAAGACCGGAACGCCGCCCAGAATTGATGGCCGAAGTCTTGATTACAGTAAAATGGAAGAACAGAAAGGTGATGAAGAACTTGTTGGCTTTTCTTTTTTAGATACAGAAAAACCAAAACAACAAAGAAGTTGCTGGATAACATATACCAATCAAAAGGTTCATGATGTTTTAAAAACCGGGTTTAGCAGAAGCCCCATGTTTGCCGGGCGAATTGATGGGGTAGGGCCGAGATATTGTCCGAGTATTGAGGATAAGATCAACCGATTTGCAGAAAGAGAAAGACATCAGCTTTTCATTGAACCTGAAGGATGGAATACGGTTGAGATATATGTGAACGGATTCTCAACATCATTGCCGGAAGAAGTTCAATACGAAGCTCTTCGTAATATAGTGGGTTTTGAAAAAGTAAAAATGTTTCGCCCGGGCTATGCGATAGAGTATGATTTCTTTCCTCCTACACAATTGAAGTACTCCCTGGAAACAAAGTTGATACAAAATTTATTTTTTGCGGGCCAGATAAATGGCACCACAGGATATGAAGAAGCCGCCTGCCAGGGATTAATGGCGGGCATCAATGCACATCAGAAAATAACTAATCTTGAACCGGTTATTTTAAAAAGAAGTGATGCTTACATCGGTGTATTGATTGATGATCTGATCAGCAAGGGAACTCAGGAGCCATACAGGATGTTTACCTCAAGGGCAGAATTCAGAACCTTGCTCAGACAGGATAATGCCGATTTGCGTTTGACAGAATTAAGCTATCGTCTTGGTCTTGCTTCCCAGGAAAGAATGGATAAGGTGATAGCGAAAAGAAATAGTGTTGAAGAAATAAAATCGATATTAAAAGAATTCGCTGTAGAGCCGGAAGAAATAAATACATATTTCAATTCTATAAATTCGTCGCTGATTACCGAAAAACAAAAAGCCCAAAAGATATTGCTTCGCCCTGATGTTGAACTGGATGAATTAGCTGATGCGTTACCAAAACTGAAAACAGCATTAAACGGTTTTTCAAAAGATTCTATTGAACAGGCATCCATTCAGGTGAAGTATGATGTCTATATAGAAAAAGAAAAAGAGCTGGTGCAAAGGATGTCTCAATTAGAAGATCTGGAAATTCCTGAAACATTTGATTATAAAAAAATTATTTCTCTCGGCAACGAGGCCCGGGAAAAACTAACCCGCATCAAACCCAGGACTTTGGGACAAGCCAGCCGCATTTCCGGCATTAATCCGAGTGATGTGCAGATACTGATGGTGTTTATGGGAAGATGATAAGATATTATTCCCCCGCAAATGAACTTTTTATTTCAAGCTCTCTTTCTGTCAAAGTATTATTCTTGACTCCCATTATTAATCCCCTGCATTTAGAGCTTCCGCATTGACATTGAAATGGCTCCATGTTTTCATCAAGAAAGTCAGTATAATCAAGTGTCAATTCCTCCCCTTTAGATATATTCTTTATTGCAATTTCATTGAGCCCGTCAAAAGTGGTATTGGGGTCGCAACTGTGGTTTTGGGGAGCCCATTCGGATGGGTCATCATCCCAGAGAATAAAAAGCTCTTCACTGACGGGATAGGCATAGCAGCGGAAATGCAGCTTTTCATCCTCATTCCAATTCTTTTCAACAAATCGTTTGGTAATGACACGTTGCGATTTGCCTTCTCCTTTAAAAATAATTTCTCCTTCTTTAATATCACGGCTGGCATAGATACC
>JBGPKR010000190.1:0-6583 GCA_041486045.1 Chitinophagaceae bacterium
CTCCGGTAACTACAAAGAGCAGTAAAAAAGATGACAAGAAGGGTAAAAAAGATAAAAAGGATACAAAGACCACATCTGTGAATTATACCCCTGATGTAGAGATCCCGGTTGCAGATAGCTCCAAAAAATTTACCGGCATTATCAAATACCGTCTCACGTCTGATGATCCTGCTGACCAGGATTCAATTTTTATTGTTTTTGGAGAAAACCGGATACGGGTTACTATGTTCATACCGGGGTACAGGGCAGACCAGGTGTTTGAAAAAAATATGATCGCCAATTTAAATGACAGTACTTTTTCAGAATTTGATTCAAGGACCATGACCTATAAAACTGAAAAGCTGGGTACAAGAAATGAAGGGGCAGAGTTTTCGCTGGCGCCGGATAAAAAAACAGGGAAGGTAATGAGTTTTACCTGCCAGGAATATAAAGGAGAAATGACAACAAAAGAAGGCGATGTTTTTGAAGCGGCTTGTTTATTAAGTAACCAGCATTCTTATATTTATGCCATGGATTATAATTTCATGAATATACATCCTCTTGTGCTGGGATACAAAATTGTACTGGGTTTCAGAACAAAATCGGCCGAAAATGAAAACACCTATATCATCGCTTATAAAATAGAGCCTGGCAATACAGACAGCTATTTTAACCTCAGCGGATACAAGGCTTTGTGATGGAAAAATACCCCTGATTAATCCCCTGCCAGCTTTCTTAAGGCGAAGATTGCCTACTTTATTTTACCCGGAAAAGTGTAATTTCGTTTAAGACTTTATGAAGAAAATAGAACTGGAAATAGTCGCCTTATCACACAGCATAACTCAAACACACTCTTATGCCGTGGTACTGGGAGAAGTGAACGGACTTCGCCGCCTTCCTATTGTTATTGGAGGGTTTGAAGCACAGGCTATTGCCGTGGCGCTTGAAAAAATGCAACCCAGCCGGCCGCTTACGCATGACCTGATGAAAAATTTCATGAATGCCTTTGCCATAGACTTGCTGGAAATTATCATTTGCGACCTCCAGGAAGGTATTTTTTATTCCAAACTGGTATGTTCTTCAGAAAATGATACGGTTGAAATAGATTCAAGAACATCGGATGCCATTGCCCTTGCTGTCAGGTTCGGCTGTCCTGTTTATACTTATGAAAATATTCTTGAAAGTGCCGGTATACTGATGGAAGATACGGGTGCAACCGGGAAAAAGAAAAAAGGCAAACAGGAAGTTATGGTGGAACAGGACAGCCCCACCGGCAATGAGGATCTGAAAACCATGACACTAACAGAATTGAATAATCTTTTGAATGAAGTGCTGGATAGCGAAGATTATATCCGTGCCATTGCTATCCGTGATGAGATTAACAGCCGGAACAAGAGAAAGTAATAGTCTCATTACTGTTTTTAAAATCCAGTCCGGTTTTTGCCTATGATTGTCTTTCCCAATTGTAAAATCAACCTTGGCCTCAGCGTTCTTCAAAAAAGGAGCGATGGCTTTCATGAACTGGAAACTGTTTTTTACCCATTGCCTGTTCATGACATACTTGAAATTGTTTTTTTAAAAAATTTAAGAGGCAGGCCCGGCATTCCTTTTTCTGTCAGCGGGTTGAAAATTGATGGCAGGAAAAACAGTAACCTCTGCATAAAAGCACTCAAGCTGTTAAAGAAAAAAATCCCGCATATGCCATCCGTGCAGTTGCACCTGCACAAAGTAATCCCCACCGGCTCGGGTCTTGGGGGCGGCAGTTCCGATGCAGCATTCACACTGAAGGTTTTGAATGAAATTTTCGGGTTGAGCCTTTCAAGGGAAGAACTGATAAAATATGCATCAAAATCAGGAAGTGACTGCCCTTTTTTCATTATTAATAAACCCTGTTTTTCAAAAGGAAGGGGCGAATTACTGGAAGAAATAAACCTTGATCTCAGCCCTTATAAGATTATATTGGCCAATCCCGGTATTGCCATTAATACCAGGGAAGCTTTTGAAGGAATAGCACCTGCCAGGCCTGAAATTTCTGTAAGGGAGATCATAAAAAAACCAATTGAAGCCTGGAAAAATGAACTTAAAAATGATTTTGAAGAGATCATTTTTCCTCAATATCCGGGGATTGCAAAAATAAAAAAGGATATGTACCGTGCCGGCGCCCTGTATGCTTCAATGAGTGGCAGTGGCAGTACTGTATTTGGTATCTTTTCAAAAGAAAAATCAAGGGGTCTATCATTTCCGGGTAATTATTTTGTCAGGGAATTAACCGGCTGATTTCAACAGGTCTTCTATATCCAGTGGTTCGGTAAACATTTGCAGCTTGCCTTTTGAATCCCATGGCCATTGGTCTTTTGGTTTATCCCAGTATAACTCTACCCCGTTTTTATCCGGGTCATCCAGGTAAATGGCTTCTGACACACCATGATCGGAGGCGCCGGTCAATGGATAGTTTGCCTCCATTAATCTTTTCAGCACAATTGCAAGATCTTTCCTCGTGGGATATAAAATTGCGGTATGATACAACCCCGCTGCTTTTACAGTGGCCGGACCTGCGTTCTTACTATGCCAGGTATTAAGTCCGATATGATGATGATAACCGCCCGCAGAAATAAATGCTGCACTATCGCCATAATATTGCTGGAGTTCAAACCCGAGCAGGTCACGATAAAATTTCAGTGACCGTTCAAGGTCAGTCACTTTTAAATGCACATGCCCGATCCTTGTGCCGGCAGGAACCTTATAATCCATACATTCTTTTTGTTATTGTTTAAAGTCAGGTGTAATATAATCTGCGTCTTTTACATTTGCGGCTAAAATTACAAATCATGGAGATATACAAAGAGTTTGCTTTTGATTCGGCACATTTTCTTCCCCATGTGCCGGAGGGACATAAATGTAAAAACATACATGGCCATACCTATCGCCTCCGTGTTTATATAAAAGGCGGCCTGGATGAACAATTTGGATGGATCATTGATTTCAAAGATCTGAAAGATATTGTTACTCCTGTGGTCAACAAATTGGATCATACTCTTCTGAATAATATCAGCGGGCTTGAAAATCCCACAGCTGAAAATATTACTTTCTGGTTCTGGCAGCACTTAAAACCACTGCTACCGGCCCTTTGCCGTATTGAACTGAAAGAAACTCCAACAACGGGTGTCATTTACAGCGGAGAATAAGCAAAATTTTTGCGATAATTTTTTGTACCTTGCATGCGGCTATGGTTAACAAAGCAAATACAAAAGATTTCCTTTCAGCAAACCTCGACCTGCTCAATCATCGAGGATAAGACCCCTCCAATCCCGCCTAAGACGGGACTTTCGGACATTCAATTACAAAATTATTTTTTCACACTTTTGAAATTCGAAATCCATGCAATCAATTATTGATATGTCAGCAACGACACAATATTATCTTGAACTGGAAGAGCAATACGGGGCTCACAATTACCATCCTGTTCCTGTTGTGCTCAACCGGGGCGAAGGAGTATATGTCTGGGATGTCGACGGGAAAAAATATTTCGACTTTCTAAGTGGTTACTCGGCCCTGAACCAGGGGCATTGCCACCCAAAAATTGTCAAGGCTTTTATTGAGCAATCCAAAAAACTAACATTAACCAGCCGTGCTTTTCACAACGATCTGCTTGGAGAGTATGCAAAATTTATAACTGGTTATTTCGGTTATGATAAAGTATTGCCCATGAATACCGGGGTAGAAGCGGTGGAAACTGGGATCAAACTTTGCCGCAAATGGGCCTATGAAGTAAAAGGCATTGAAGAAGGCAAAGCAAAGATCATTGTTTGCGAGGGAAATTTCCATGGCCGTACATCCACCGTTATCTCTTTCAGCAGCGACCCGGGGTCAAAGAAAAATTTCGGTCCTTATATGCCGGGATTTGAAATGATCCCTTACAATGACATAAACGCACTGGCCCTTGCATTAACGGACAAACATGTTGCAGGCTTCCTGGTTGAGCCCATCCAGGGCGAGGCAGGGGTGGTCGTTCCTGATAATGGTTATCTTAAAAAAGCAAAAGAATTATGCGAAGAATCCCATGTACTTTTCATTGCTGATGAGATCCAAACCGGCCTGGCCAGGACAGGAAAAATGCTGGCTTGTGATCATGAAAATGTCAGACCGGATATATTATTACTGGGAAAAGCATTAAGCGGCGGCATGCTGCCTGTGAGTGCAGTGCTTTGTGATAATGAAATCATGATGACCATCAAACCCGGTGAACATGGCTCTACTTATGGCGGCAATCCACTGGCCTGTAAAGTAGCCATGACAGCGTTGCAGGTATTGAAGGATGAAAAAATGGCTGAGAACGCTGAAATAATGGGTAAATTATGGAGAAGCGAACTGGAAAAACTGCAATCCCCTCATATCAGTATTATCAGGGGAAAAGGATTACTCAATGCCATCGTTATTCAGCATCACAATAAAGATGCAGCATGGGAACTTTGTTTACAGCTTAAAGAAAATGCCTGCCTGCCGGACAGACAGGGATTATTAGCCAAAACAACCCATGGCAATAAGATCAGGTTCGCCCCTCCCCTAATTATCACGAAGGAACAAATAATGGAATGTGTGGAAATACTAAGTAAATCTCTAACTTGGCTGAATCATTGACCATTCAACATTCAGCATGGACACCCACCTTCACCACGACAGGAAACCGCACCAGGAAGAGCATCTGAAAAGCAGTGAGGCATTAAGAGATATTGTTATCGGCATGAGCGATGGACTCACCGTTCCATTTGCCCTTGCAGCAGGCCTGAGTGGTGCCGTTGATTCCACTTCTATCATTGTCATTGCCGGCATAGCCGAAATTGCCGCCGGTTCCATCGCAATGGGTCTTGGGGGTTACCTGGCCGGAAAAACCGAACAGGATCATTACCACAGCGAAGAAAAAAGAGAATATTACGAAGTGGATAATCTTCGTGAAAGAGAAATTGATGAGACCAAAGAATTTTTTGCCAATATCGGGTTAAGCAAAGAATTACAGGAGAAAGCCACTGAAGAAATTGCACAGGATAAAAAGCAATGGGTTGACTTTATGATGAAATATGAACTGGGCCTGGAAAAACCAGATCCTAAAAGAGCCAGCAAGTCGGCACTGAATATCGGCCTGTCTTATATTGTTGGCGGGCTCGTTCCGCTTAGTCCTTATTTTTTTGTAAGCTCACCGATAGATGGATTAAAAATTTCAGCGATCGTTACGCTTATTTGCCTGTTTGGTTTTGGTTATTTCAAAAGCAAAATGACTGGTATCAAAGTATGGTCCGGGGCATTACGGGTGATGCTGATAGGCGCTGTAGCTGCAGGGGCTGCTTTTGCCGTGGCGAAATTGGTTGAAGGATAAAATAAAAAAGGACCATGTTTTCATGATCCTTTAGTTGGGTTGTTTTTAATTATTTAATGATAAACGATTTCGCCAGTTTCACTTCACCCCCGCTCAGTTGAAGATTATACATTCCCGGTTTAAGAGTAAGGGGCAATTGTATCACTTCAGTGGCCGCTCCGTCGTATAGATTCAGCAACTGCTTATGCACCTGCTGACCAGCAGCATCAAACACTCTTAACATGTACTGTCCTTTATTTAAACCAGTGGTTTGTAATGACAATTGACCATCGGTGACCGGGTTAGGATAAGTAACAATACCTATAGCGCCGCCTTTCGTATTCACTTTTATGACGGTGCTGTACAATATCTTACCGCTGAGTTCAAAATAACGGATACGGTAAAAATTAATTCCACTCACTGGTACTGCATCAAAATAAGAATAATCCGCCCGGCTGCCATTATTAACTGAAGCATTGATCGTTGTCAGTGAAGAAAAGGATTGCCCATTAGCAGAACGTTCCACCTGATAATTCGCCACATCGTTTTCGGTTAAATTGCTCCAGTCTATTCTGATTCCACTTCCTTGCTGATACGCTTTTACATTCCCGAAATGAGCAGGAAGAAAGATGAAACTACTGTTACAGGCGTCAAAAGAATTTGTAGCTGGATTAGTTGTCCAGGAATTGCCGGTTGAATTTCTGATAATAGAGCCGTCGCTGGTACCACTTCCGTTTTCAAATACCGGGATATTGACGGAAGTCATACCCGCAGCATGGCCGTCAACCGCTGATATAACCCCTTCATAGCTTAGAAATTCAACAACATTATTTAAATTATCTATTAATGCCATCCCGGCAAAGGGGCCATTATTAATTCCCGGATGATTAAAAACGATCACTCCATGGTTAAAAGCCCCCATTGTACATAGATCCGGTATGGTGCCGGAAAGAGGAATAGTGGCATATAGCTCTGCATCTGTAGAAGTTAAGACATAAAGTTCAACTGACCATCCCGAAAGGTCTGTTCCAACCGGGCCAAGAATTTCGATTCTTTCGTTAATATCTGCACCGCTATTGTCATAGTGAATTTCAGAGAAAATAACCTGGGCCTGCGCAGTATTTAATAAAACAGAAGCCAGGATAATTAAGTAAAACTTTTTCATAGAGTATCGTTTAAAGATTAAAAAATGGTGGCGATACTAAATTACTCAATCTATTACCCCATGCAATAGTTACAGCTGCATTAATAACC
>JBGPKR010000191.1:0-6544 GCA_041486045.1 Chitinophagaceae bacterium
AAGTTGTCAGCCAGATAATGGAAGTTGTCAGCATGGATTTCATAATACTATGTTTCGGTTGAATTCCGGTAATTCCCAGGATAAATTTCGTGCAATTTAGCCACCTGGCAATGGTCATCTATGTAAGCTGTCCGGCAATCATCGGTTTTTGATTATTTATTAACGAATAGCCTGCGGCAATAACCGGGTGGCGGTTTTGTGTTCAGGATTTTAACGAATCATGTTAGAATAAAAAAAGCGAAGTCTTACGGGACTTCGCCTTGTATTTAACGAGTGTGTAAGTCAGCTTTGGATATAACTCTGCAGTTGGTTGATGGTTTCTTTCTGCGCCAGGATCGTTTCTTTTACCACATCGCTCATAGATACAATGCCAACCAGTTTGTTATTTTCAAATACCGGCATGTAGCGGATGTTCTTTGTGGTCATCAGTTCCATACAGTGTTCGATGCTATCGGCAGGGTTTACCGAAGGTAAATCTGATGACATGATTTCAGAAACTATTGTAGTGGCAGAATTTTTCCCTTTCAATGCTATTTTTCTTGAATAATCCCTTTCCGTCACAATACCGAGATATTGGTCGGCCTGCATGACAATGACAGAACCAATGTTTTTTTCGGCCATCAGTTTCAGCGCTTCTACAACAGAAGTATCAGGGGGTACAGTTACTGATGTTCTTTTTTTCCGGGCAAGAAGGGATGACACAGTATTCATTGCAATGAATTTATGCTTGAATTTACGCAAAGATATCACCCGTTCAAAAATTATTTATGCAAACCCTGTTGTTGCGCAATGAATTTCCGGGCTATAAAAGAGCTGGCCATCAGCAATACCACAGAAATGGCAAACAAAGTAGTGCCGCTTTCCAGTTTCGAGATGATAATAGCCGAATCAAATTTCATGTTCAGGATCAGGACGGCCACTACAAATACATCAAGCATTGACCATTTATTGATGATCTCCAGAACTGTACTGATATAATGATGACGGGGGAACCGTTGCCCCAGCAGGGTAAGTAATAGGAAAATATATTTAAGAATAGGGAACAGGATGGTGAAAAACAACAGCAATAAACCAATAAACATTTCCCCTTTGTCAAAAAAATACCGGAAAGATGTGCCCAGGTAAATATAGTCCCTCTTCAACGTAAAGGGCCCGATCCCATAGCCAGTTTGCAGCAGGGGATACATGAATCCCATGGCAAAAAAAAGTATCGATACAAACAGTACAATTAAAGCTGCCCATCTTCTGTCATTCCTTCTTTTCATGACCTTAAGTTATATAAACATCAGGTATTTGCTCATTCTCCTGCCCGGCTAATTAAAAAAAATGAATGGTCAGGCAGGCCTGCCCGACTGTTTTCATTTTTTGATATTGTGGTCAGGCGGGCCTGCCCGACTATTTTTATTTATAATCTGGTGGTCAGGCGGGCTTTTTATACCTTTCCTTTTGATTTATTATATGGAACATAAGCCTGCCACCTTAAAAGAAATTGCACAGCGCTTAAATGTATCGGTGTCCACTGTGTCAAGGGCATTGCACAATCATCCAAGCATCGGCCTTCGCACTAAAACGCAGGTGCAAAAGCTGGCGCAGGAGCTTAATTATGAACCCAACCAGGCAGCTATTTCTTTTAAGCAGGGTAAAACGATGACAATAGGTGTCATTCTTCCCAACCTCGGTGAAGAATTTTTTTCTATGGCCATTAATGGCATTGAGGATGTAGCTACAAAAAATAATTATACAGTTCTGATCGGTCAGTCGCATGACGAAACAGAAAGGGAACAGCAGATCGTGGATACCATGCGCCGTCACAGGGTGGATGGACTGATTGTTTCTCTTTCAAAAACCACCAGATCATACGAACACTTTGAGCAATTAAAGAAATACAGGATACCTGTCGTGTTTTTTGACCGTGTTCCGGACCTGGCAGGCGCATATACTGTTTCCTGCAATCTTGAAAACAGTTCCGAAGAACTGGTGGACTGGCTGGTTGGCGGGGGACATAAGCAGATAGGTTTCATTAAGGGTCCTGATGCTTTGATTCATTCAAAGCAGCGGCTGATGGGCTATTATGATGGATTAAAGAAACATAAATTGAAAGTGGAAAATTCTTTTGTTGTTTCCACTGATCTGAGCAAGTTGAAAACACAGGATGCCATGCACAAATTGCTGGCATTAAAAAACCGGCCCACGGCTGTTATTGCTTTTAATGACTATGTGGCGCTTGATGCGATAAAATATACACGTAACCAGGGCCTGGTAATCAATAAAGATATTTTCTTTGTGAGCTATGCCAATCTTCCTATCACCAGTTACATGGATGATCCGCCGATTGCCTCGGTAGAACAATTTCCCTATCAGCAGGCAGAAAGAGCAACTGATATTTTACTGCAGTTGATTCATTCAAAAGGAATGAATGAAAATATTCCGCAGAAGATTTTACTGAAAAGTAAAGTGGTGATAAATACGGAACGGTAGTGTTACTTTTCACCTGATAGATTCAAATTCAATTTTGCTGATAGGCTCTGCCGGGCTATTTTTGCGCCGGAGAGATGGCAGAGCGGTCTAATGCGGCGGTCTTGAAAACCGTTGACCCAAAAGGTCCGGGGGTTCGAATCCCTCTCTCTCCGCTCCGAACCCCGTACCAGGTAGATTATTTTCTCTTTTTTATTGCTCAATATATACCCTTCTGCCATTAAGCAGGCTGAGTGAGTCAATTATATGGCTTGTATCACTTGCAGATGCAGGTAAAACCAGGAAAAGTTTGTAACTGACGGAATCCTTTGTTTCCATTTGCACATTCCATTGAAAGGTTTTCAACCGGCCATAACGTTCGAAGGCTCTTTTGGCGTCGGAGACTTCCAGTATAAATTTTTGCATGCCGGCGGAAATATTCTGAACTGTTTGGGCAGCGCTGTCTTTTTGGTGCATAACTGTATCACTAACCGGGATTGTTTCCTTTTTTTTATTTTTATCCTTAACGCCTGAGTTGTTTTTTGCCGTTGTCATTTTATAAACAGTATAGCCACCCCAGACAGCAAGGGCTAATCCTGCAATGACCAGGATAATAACAACAGGCTTTCGCCATTTTATTTTTACATTACCTGAATAAAAAATTTTTTTATAGTCGCTGAGCGATTCCCCGGAAGCAGGGCTGTCCTTTTTTTCCCGTGACGTATATTCTTTGTTTTTTTCCGACATACCGGTTCCGGATGTCAAAGCAAATTCACCGGATCTTATTTTTACAAGATTGCCGATGCCCTCAAATAAAAAAGGATTCCCTATATTTAAAAACTGCTGTGCCAGGGCTAGGTGTGATTCAAGGTCTGCGGCTGCCAGGGCTTTAATTTTACCGGTTTGGTCTGCAATAAATTGAACAAGTTCCGGGCTTTGTTTGATAGCGGCATTACTTTCAAAAGAAACAGTTTCCAAACCTGCCTGTTTATCGTGTTTGTGGTTTTCGGGATCCGTATTGACAGGATCGTTAATGAAAAAGGTACCTATGCCCGGAAGATCGAGCCGTTTATGTGTGTTGAGGTATTGTAACAGCAGGGGAGGTAATTTCAAATCCTTGACAGTTAAGAACTGAAAGATAGATATTTTGAATGGCCGATACAATAGCAACAGTAATTCCTTGATTAACTTTGCGTCAATTATGCTAACAGAAGAGGAAAACGGATTTATCGGGTATTGGGAAAACAACCGGCTGCGAAAGAAAAGGATCCGGAGGCAATTATCCTTAGGACTTCCGCTAGGCGTAGTACTGGTGATAGCTATTTTTGCAAACGTACTTTCCGGGTGGTACAAAAGGGCCGAAATGGAAATGAAAAAGGAAGAATCATCACTGATACTGGTTCTTTTGGCCGCTGCATTACTCATCGTGGCTTTTATCGTTGTTTTTTCTGCCCGTCACCGCTGGGATCTGAACGAACAACGGTACAGGGAACTGCTGAGCCGGAGGGATGAATCATGAATTTATTTGCTTTTGCAGCGAAATCGCATATCCTATGGTCTTGAATCGGTCTTCATTCAAATAAACGTAATGAAAAAAGTCCTCCTTTGCGTGTCTGTGATTATCACACTTTTTTCCGGCGACGGTTGTGTAAAAAATGCTGTTTGTACAGATAAGACGGTACAAAGTGAACAGGCGGAAATCGTCAGTTATGCAGCACTCAATGGCATCAGCGCCACGGCTCACAGCAGCGGTTTATATTACCAGGTCACCAGCCCCGGCAGCGGGCCCACGCCAACATCCGGTTCAAAAGTTTTTATAAAATATACCGGCAAATTGCTCAATGGAACCATATTCGATAACCAGTCAGCTGCTCCCGTATCATATGGTCTTAACGGTATGATACTGGGATTCCAGGTCGGGTTGCCGCTGATCCAGAAAGGGGGCAAGATCATACTTATTGTTCCATCTTCTATGGGATACGGATGCAAAGGTTATGGCACCGTTCCCGGTAATTCGATACTCTATTTTGAAGTTGAACTGACCGATGTTCAATGAGCTGAAACTATCTGCTTGCTATACCCCGACCATAGCGTCGGGGTTTTTTATTAAAGTAGCTACAGGATTGCCCTGGTATTAAAGTATGATTTTGAATTCGGGGCCGGCGAATCAGTATTTTTGATCTTAAACCATTTAAGTTGATCTACGAAGCGATCTCTGTATTTGATATTTTTAAAATAGCTGTGGGACCATCCAGCTCACATACCCTGGGACCCTGGAGAGCTGCCCAGCGTTTTGTGCAAACATTGCATCAAAAAAACATATTGTTTGACGTTAGGGAAGTCAAAGTTCTTCTTTATGGTTCACTGGCCAAAACCGGGAAGGGCCACGGTACGGATATTGCCATACAATTAGGGATCTCCGGTGACGACCCTGTCACATTTGCCGTAGATAATATCCATGCAAAGATCAATGACATTAACGCTATGAAAAAAATAGTGTTGCTGGGTCTCCATGAAGTTGATTTTAATCCTAATGATGATATAGATTTTTTAATTACCGAATCGCTGCCTTATCATCCCAATGCACTGACCTTTTTAGCTACGATGAAGAACGGGAATTCCATGGCAGAAACTTATTATTCCATCGGAGGTGGATTTGTAATAAAGGAGGGTGAAGAAAGGTCTGTAAAGGATACCATGCAATTGCCCTTCCCGATCAATACGGCAGATGATATCCTGCACTGGTGCATCAAGACCGGTTTGCATATCCATGAGATCGTGATAGAGAATGAACATGAGTGGCGAACAGAGAAAGAAACCAAAGTGGGCATGCTGAATATCTGGAGGGTGATGAAGGAATGTATTTACCGCGGTTGTCATACAGCAGGTATGTTACCGGGGGGATTGAATGTAATACGCCGGGCGGCTGAGTTGAATAAAAAATTGCTGGGGGATAAAACTTACACCGGTTATGATTCATGGCTGGATGCCGCCCGTTCAGGTGGTCATAGTTTTAAATATATCCTGGATTGGGTCAGTTGTTTTGCATTGGCAGTGAATGAGGAGAATGCATCCTTTGGAAGAGTGGTAACGGCTCCGACCAATGGCGCAGCCGGTGTTATCCCTGCCGTGTTACAATATTATATTGCGTTCTGTTCCGATAGTTATACAAATGCAAATAAGGAAGAGAAGATCATACAATTCTTATTAACAGCCGGGGAGATAGGAAGTATTTTCAAAAAAGGAGCCACCCTCTCTGCAGCAATGGGTGGTTGCCAGGCCGAGATCGGTGTTTCATCTGCCATGGCCGCAGCGGGATTGACGGAATGTATGGGTGGCACTCAAAGACAGGCAATGATGGCAGCCGAGATCGCCATGGAACATCATTTGGGTTTGACCTGCGACCCGATCGGCGGGTTGGTGCAGGTGCCCTGCATAGAACGAAATACGATGGGAGCCATTAAAGCTATTACTGCTTCCCAGTTAGCCTTGCAAAGCACACCTGATTTTGCCAAAGTATCTCTCGATGCTGTTATTAAAACCATGTGGGATACGGCTAAGGACATGAACTTTAAATACAAGGAAACAGCGGATGGTGGGTTGGCGGTGAATGTGCCGTTGAGTTTGCCTGAATGCTAATAAACTTTGAAATATTTTCATTTATCGGATACTTGTCACTCCGAGTTTAGCGAAGGGTTGCCGGAGTGTTAGCCGCAGTGTAGTCGAAAGTGAGTTCACCAAGTGTCAAAGCATATTGTCATGTATTCAGAAGTCAACTGATCCTGCACAAAACTTTTCAACTTTCGTTCAAGAGTGAGCTTTTTAAATCTTTTGGGATGTGCACTACTCATTAAAATAAAATCTCCGAGAGTTCCTCTTGATTTGGGTTGCATGTTAACTATATTTCTATGATTTTCCAAGTTCACCTGATAGACTGCCCGAATTTTTCCGCCCGCCAGGTTCTCGTTCGGGAAGTTGATTCCTTGCGGCATACTGTAAAAACAATAACAGGTTTCCCGAGTACACTTTATAATCTTATAGTAAAACACCATTGAGTCTCCCGGAAATAACATGACAGAAGACGGAAAAT
>JBGPKR010000192.1:0-6497 GCA_041486045.1 Chitinophagaceae bacterium
CAAAGTATCTTGCCTTTATCAAGGAGTTACTTTCTTCAACACCCCTTCTTTCCCAATAATTAATCATGTCAAATGTAACCTTAGTCAAAGAAGGTGATTCAAAAGATGATCCATTATTATAAGTTATTACGATCATGGGGGCGAAGTGAGTGCCCCATTCACTTTTTTCGCCATCTGTTTTCTCATCAAACTCAAAAGCAATGAGTTCTGACAGGAGTTGGAGACTTATAAGTTCAGGCTCTTTGGGTTTCAGCTCAGAAAGTTTTTTTAGAATTTCCTCTTCCGAAGTTTTATCGGCTGAAAATAATTTAAAGACGTTACGGATTGAATCATTCTCTTGTTGTTCTTTCATATGCTGTATAGTGCAGCATTAAAGTTACTTTTTTTGGACGGTTGTTCGAATTTCCTGTCCGTGTATCTCCGCCTAGGCAGGTGTTCCTCGAAAACAACCTGCCTACCGGCAGGCAGGCACGCTGTACTACTTACAAGAAGTTTCATCCTTGCGGTGTCTTCTCCCCTTCCTGATAGCGGAGGCAGTCTCATCGGGGTCTTTCGCCAACTGGCAGAGACCCCGAAAGGACGAGAATGTAGTTTACTCCCGGTAATCAGAAAAAACCTCCTCTACTATTCGTGCCTGTCCCGGCCGCAGCCAGATCCCCATATAGCATCGTTCAGACAAAGGAGCTGTTAACATAACCATGCCTGCTGCTAATTATAATTCTGTGAATGAATGATCACAATCATATTTCAACGCAGTTAAAAATGCAACCTTGCTATCCCACTCACCAGACAAAACCATTAGTTATGACAAAATCAATTATTTTTTTATCAGCACTATTTGCTTTAACGACTGTAACGAAGGCTCAACTTCCATTCGGTGTTTCTGCAAAGGAAATTATCGTGACTCACTCGGTTGATGTAGATATTACTCTCGGCTATAGCAAAAGTGCGGGAAAGCTCGGAGATTTTGAATTTAAGGCGGGGGACAGATCAGGTGTTCATCTTGACAGGATCGAATATGAACTTAAATTTTGGAATGTAGGAGCGCTCGGTGGCACCAGCGGTATGTTATGGTGGAAGAAAACGTATGCAGATGCAGTACTGACAATACATTATTCAATAGATAATCCGGGTTTTGTGTTCGGTGATCCCCAGGAAGACAAATTGTTGCCGGGTAAACCATTTTATCCAATAGTACCGGCGACCAATCCGCCGGATGTTGATGATATTGAATATAAACTGACTTTTGCAGGCGGACCCAGCGGTGAGTTTGCAGAGAAATCTCCCTACCGGGATGGTGATCAGTTAGTGGCACGTATGCCAGGGACTGATATTAAATTTTCATATAAAGGCCAGCGGCCTTATGGAAATGACCGTTCTCCCTTAGGAATGTTCGAGCTATTAACAAACCCGATAAAGTTTCCTGTTACTGCTTTTTCTGATTGGGGCAACAAAGAAGCACTCGACCTTGTAGATTGTGGTGCCCGTTTCAATTCTCTTTCAGGACAAGTTGAAGTACGACATGAGGCAGAACCTAATGGCTGGAAATCAGCTCAACTGGAAATGGTGCTATATGTTGATGATCATGTCCGGACTTCTGAAGAAAGTTCTTCCATTATCAGCTTTGCAGATATGAGCACCTTTGTAACAAAAGAGGAGACTGAAATAGTCATGAATTCGCCGCCAAGTAAAGCCAATAAACTTAAATTGGTAACTGGTAAGGTTATGGCCAATATTAAGAAAATGATGAAGGATGGCTCAATGGAAATTGATATGAGCCAGGCCGTTGCAGGAATTAAAGGCACAACATTTATCCTGGAATCTTCAGCATCCACTTCAACACTTAAAGTAATCGAAGGCACAGTTGATTTTACCTCAAAAGCAGATGGAAAGACTGTTCAGGTGAGTG
The DNA here is from genome assembly GCA_041486045.1 of Chitinophagaceae bacterium. Lineage (GTDB taxonomy): Bacteria > Bacteroidota > Bacteroidia > Chitinophagales > Chitinophagaceae > JJ008. Next base: position 1,910 of record JBGPKR010000192.1, read on the forward strand.
ATGGACAAACAGCCAGGGCAAACAGCCAGGGAGTTAGTATTCCGGAGATGGTAGATTTATCAACAGACAAAACGGAGTGGGATCATTATAAAACTATTGCTGATCAAAACCCGGTAAAGCAAGTCCAAAACCCGGTGAATCCGGATAAAAAATCAATAACAACAACCAAAGTAACAATAAATGAGAAATCGGGAAGTTCTCTCCCCTGGTACCTGATACCTGGTCTGGTACTGATTGCAGGGCTTATAATTTTTCTTATTATTAAAAAAAGAAAAAAAGAATCAATAATAAAAAGATAATAATAGAATTCTTTATAGATAAGTTTTCGTCCTTGCGGGGTCTTCTCCACTTCCTGATAGCGGAGGCAGTCCTGTCGGGGTCTAGTCTTGGTTCCTGTTCTCACGAACCGATTTAGCTTTCTAATCATTACTGTATCTTCCTGGTGCGTTGGGGGGCAAACCACTGATATTTATCTCTACACAATAACTGTCTCTTTATTGTATCTGCTTCTGTATTCCAATGGCGACATTCCTGTAATTTTTCTAAACACTTCACGAAACGCTTTCACATCGGAATAACCCACTTCATACATGACTTCATTAATTGTTTTGCGACTGGTCTCCAACGTTTTTTTTGCTGATTCAATTTTCACCCGTTGCGAATATTCAACAGGAGTATTCCCGGTTGCTTTGATAAACCTCCTGTCAAAGTTTCGTCTGCCAACAGCAAACCGGGAAGACAAATGTTCAACAGATATTTTTTCATCCAGCTTACTTTCAATATAGGCTTGTGCTTTTTTAACCATTTCATCCCCGTGCGACTTCTGACCTGTAAATATTGTGAATGCTGACTGGCTATTTCTGTCCATCTCGATCTGAAATGTTTTTGAACAAAAAATGGCTGCTTGCCTATCATAATATTTCTCTACTAAATAGATGAGCAGGTTGAGAAAGGAGTAAGCGCCGCCGTTTGTGTAAATCCCGTTTTCATCGGTGATCAATTTATCCGTTTGTACATTCAATTTTGGGAACATACTTTTCAGGTTATTGGCAGCAGACCAATGTGTAGAGCAGGTCTTTCCATCCAGTAAACCAGTTGAGGCAAGCAGAAATGCGCCGGTGCATATACTCGCAATTTCAGCACCTTGTTTATACTGTTGTGCGATCCAATCGATCATCAACTCATTTCCCTTCACCGCTTTTTGATAGTTATGATTCAATGATGGAACAATGATGAGATTGGTTTCACTGATAGTTGAAATATGTGTATGCGGCTGAACCGTGAATAAACCATTATAGAAATCAACTTTTTTTGAGTTGCCGGCTAATTCGATCCTGAACAATTCTTTTCTCCCTGTTTTCTTCCAATACTCGTTAGCTCTTGTAAAAATCTTATAAGCTCCCACAATGCTGCTCAGGTTATTCTCTCCTGAAGGAACTAATATGGTCAGGTGTTTCATCAGTGTCTTTTTGGCAAAGATAGAGATTAGCCATGTCCAAATCAACCCACTACAAAGTCTATTTTGCACCCCGTTAAAGTAAGATTCAGACAATAGCTTTGTTGTATAAAATTTCTAAATTAAAATCATAAACAAAATGACTACCCCGGATTTTACCAGCACCCTGCTGGTGAAGCAAACACCGAAAGAAGCATTCAATGCCATCAATAATGTTCGTGGATGGTGGAGCGAAAACATTGAAGGCAGTACCAATAAACTCAATGCAGAATTCCTTTATCACTACAAAGATGTCCATATCTGCAAAATGAAGATCGTTGAGTTCGTTCCCGACAAAAAAGTTGTATGGCTTGTGTTGGAAAATCATTTCGATTTTACCAAAGACAAAAGCGAGTGGAAGGGAAATAAAATTGTTTTTGAAATTTCAGAGAAGAGTGATCAGACACAACTCCGTTTTACGCAACAGGGTTTGACACCTGCCTATGAATGTTACAATATTTGCCATGACGCATGGACCAGTTATATCCAGGGTAGTTTAAAAAATTTAATTATAACAGGAAAGGGACAACCTAACATGAAAGAGAATGTGCTCAATTCTGAATTAATTGAAAAATGGGGGCTTCCTAAAAAATAAACTATGAGCAAAAAGGATAACAAAGATTACACTTTCAGTTTCGAATCTTCCAAAACACCAAAAAACATTTTTGAAACATTGCTTAATGTTCGCAAATGGTGGGTAGGTTTATATGGAGAAGAAATTAAGGGAAGCAGCAAAAAACTCAACGATGAATTTACATTCGGGGCAGGCGATGGAATGCATTATTCCAAACAACGATTGATTGAGTTGGTCCCAAACAAAAAAATCGTTTGGCAAGTAAGTGAAAGCGATCTTATTTTTTTGAAAAAATCTGACGAATGGACAAATTCAAAAATCTGCTTTGAGATTTTCAGGCAAGGAAATCAAACCCAGGTCACTTTTACTCATCAGGGTTTAGTTCCTAAAATTGAATGTTACAATGGTTGTGCAGGCGCATGGACACAGTACATGGAAAATCTTGCCGAAAAACTGAAATAGTTGAGTGCTGATTACGCTGTGGTTGATGTTCCACAGCAACTACATGAATAAATCCGCCGTTGTTGGTGTTAAGTCTCGCCGAAGCGGGATCAGCAACAACCTTAGCCTTGATTCGTGCCTGCCTGTTCGCCTTCGCATAGCTTCAGCAGAGCAAGGCCGGCAGGCAGGTCCCCACGAACCGATTTAGCTGAGCGCCCTTTGCCATCTGCTGTTTGTTTACCATAACCTGTTGTTTATTGACCACCACACTTAATGCTCCCATTTATTAAATATTCTTGTGAAAGAATTCGCGACAGTTATTATAAAGAAGCGTACAATCATTCTCAAAAAAATAAATGTAAAATAAAAACAACTACTATGAAACAGCTCGTTCTTCCGATCCTGATGGCTTTAACTACACTTCTTCTTTGCCATTGTTAAGCTTCTTTTCTTAGAAAAAGCATCACAGGCATAATCGAGACAGCAGTATTAAGCAGCAGAATGAATTTAGCGGCCGGACCTGCTGTACTAATTTTAACCCTGGCTATTACCAACATACTTACACAGATCCGCCAGCGAAAGATTGCCTCCACAGAAGATCAACACTAAATTGTTATTGCTGTTGAACTGATCTCTTAACCGCAAAGCCGCAGCCAATGTGCAGGAAGCCGCCGGCTCCGTTAAAATTTTTAATCGTTCCAGGATAAATTTCAGCGCCTTCACCGCTTCTTCATCCGGAACAACGAGCACTTCTTCCAGATGCTCCTGTGCCAAGGCTAAAGTCCGGGCCGAGACGGAAGGTGCACCGAGTGTTTTGGCAATGGAACTAATGGCAGCCAACTCAACCGGCTCCCCGGCTTTGAGTGCCAGAGACATGGCATCTGCGCCAATCGTTTCCACTCCCCAAATTCTTACACTGGGTTTCATCGCCTTCACCGCTGTGGACACCCCGCCTCCAAAACCGCCTCCGCCAATGCTTATAATGATATCAGTCACTCCCGGCAGGTCTTCCATGATCTCCAGGCCCAGGGTTCCCTGCCCTGCCATCACCAATGGGTCATCAAAGGGATGAATAAAAATTCTTCCTTCCGCTTCATAGCTTTTTATTTTCTCAAAGGCAATACCAATTGTTGGTTGCAGGTCAACCGTAGCGCCATAGTTCTTTGTTGCCTCTACATAATTCTGTGGCGTTGATTCAGGCATGAGAACAACGGCATCAACATCCAGGACACTGGAAGCATAAGCAACAGCCTGTGCGTGGTTTCCACCGCTGATAGCCACCACTCCCCGCTTTCTTTCTTCGGCAGACAAGCTGAGCAATTTATTAAAAGCGCCGCGTACCTTGAATGAACCTGTTTTTTGAAAGAGCTCCAGTTTGACCCAGACATTTGTTCCCAGATATTTGCTAAGCGTTTCACTATGTTCAAGCGGGGTCCGTTTGATAAAAGGTTGAATGCGTTCCCGGGCCTGTTTGATTGAAGTAATGTCCATAACCGATTTTCCAATTATTAACTGGGTGAGAGCTAAGCTACATGAATTCGGGTGAAATCAATTTGCCGGTATCAGTTTAACATGAAAAACTGTTACTTCACCAGCAACCAAAGCCGTGTTACAACTTCAGCTTTTTATTATTACATTTAGATAAATAAATCCAGCATGAAAAAGTTTTTACCTGCAATCCTGGCAATTGCCGCAGTCAGCTTCTGCTCTCCCACCCGGGCCCAAAAAATAAATGAACAGGAAGTTTATAAAATTCCTGCAGATAAAAAACCAGATAGCTTTTTCCTGGATAAAAGATTTTGCAGTAAATACAGCCTTGATCCCAAAAGCAGGGACAACCTGGTGCGGATCTGGTATAATAACAGATCGACGGATAGTATTCAAATGCTCTTCGATATACGCTTCTGGTGTAAGACTGAAGATGATGCAAAGAAATATCTGACCGATCATCTTATAGTGTTGTCAGAAGAGGGACTGCCCAATAAAGATAATATAACAGTAAAAGGAGCCAGTGACCTGCATGTGTACCATGAATCAGAAAAAACACGGCAAACCATTGAAGGCCTGAAACTGAATTA
>JBGPKR010000193.1:0-6447 GCA_041486045.1 Chitinophagaceae bacterium
ATCGTTATCGGATTATCTGCGCAGGATTCAACCGGTAAGAAAAATGTAAAGAACGAAAGAAAAGATACCCGCCGGCAGAAAGTAAATAATCTTATCCGCCAGGCCGAAGAAGGTGTGCTGGTGTACCGGAAACAAAACATCCTGGGTCTCCAGTTCCGTAGCGATGGCTATGGTGGTTTCTTTGAAATGGGCCGGATGAAAACCAACCGCAAAACAAATATCTACCGGCTCGACATTACTGAAATAAAAGATCAAAAAGAAGAAAAACAAACCGAGGGCGGAATAGCCGGGGGCGCCATCATTTTTGGCAACCCCTATATCTACGGAAAGATCAATAATTTTTACCAGGTCGCCCTGGGTTTCGGCCAGCAATATATTCTGGGTCAAAAAGGAAATAAGAACGGTGTTGCCGTTTCAGCTGTTTATTCCGGAGGACTTGTGTTGGGTTTGCTGCGGCCTTACTATGTGGAAGTAAGAAATCCGAATGGCGGCGATAACCTGCTCATCAAATATTCCCAGAAGGACAGCGCTTTGTTCCTGGGACAGGGAATTGTTGGGGGCGGCGGTTTGCGAAAAGGTTGGAGTGAAATGTCCATTAAACCGGGCGGCTTTTTAAAAACGGCGCTGCGGTTTGATTATGGCCGCTTTAATGAAGTAGTGTCCGGCATTGAAGTAGGGATCAGCGGTGAATTTTATTCTTCCAAAATTCCAATCCTGTTTAACCAGAAAGATAAGCAATTCTTCTTCCAGAGTTACATTGCCGTGCTGTTTGGAAGGCGCAAATAACCACGTATTTTTGCATCATGACAGAACTCCCCGTGGTTTCCCGAATTGCAGAAACTGAAGTAAAGCAAAAAAAGCCCGATTGGCTGCGGGTTAAACTTCCCATAGGAGAAAACTATAAACATGTCCGGGGCATTGTTGACAATCATAAACTCCATACCATTTGCGAAAGCGGCAACTGCCCTAATATGGGTGAATGCTGGGGAGAAGGCACGGCGACCTTTATGATATTGGGTAACACCTGCACCAGAAGTTGTGGTTTCTGTGCCGTGGCAACCGGGAAACCTGAAGAGCTTGATTGGGATGAACCGCAAAGAGTGGCTGAAGCCATTCACCTGATGAAAGTGAAACATGCCGTTATTACTTCTGTTAACAGGGATGAACTGGAAGACGGCGGTTCAATCATCTGGAATAATACGATCAGGGCCGTAAAAGCATTAAACCCTGCTACAACTCTTGAAACATTGATCCCTGATTTTAAAGGAAAGAAAGAAGATATACAAAGGGTGATCGATGCAGCCCCGGAAGTGGTAAGCCATAATATTGAAACGATAGAACGGCTGACCAGGCAGGTCCGCATACAGGCCAAATACTGGCGCAGTATGGAAGTGATACGGATATTGAAGCAGGGAGGCATGAGAACCAAGAGCGGCATCATGCTCGGTTTGGGAGAAGCGAAGGAAGAAGTGATACAAACGATCAAAGATCTCCGGGACAATGGTTGCGATGTGATAACCATCGGACAATATTTACAGCCTACCAAAAAACATTTACCCGTTCATAGGTTTGTTCATCCGGATGAATTCGCTGAATACAGGGAGATCGGTTATAACCTTGGATTAGATTATGTAGAAAGCGGTCCGTTGGTTCGTTCTTCTTATCATAGCGAGAGGCATGTGTTTGAGGGATTGGGCAGGAAAGAATGGAATGAAGGAAAGTCGGGAGTCGTTAGTCATTAGTCGGGAGTCATGAGGAAATTATATTTCATAATAATTATTAATTATTTATTATTAATTATTACTGCTTCCAGTGTATCTGCACAATTAAAGTGGCAAAATGTTGATTCATTATACCAGCCACTGCCTTCTTCTGTTCATATTTATTTTACAAACCAACCTGTTGATACGGGATTATTCCGGGCTTATTACCTGATTGCTGATTTAAAAGATAAAAAACTTGAATTTACGGCTGATACATCAAGAAACCGGCGATTGACTCCTTCTGCATTTTATGAAAGAAATGATAAGCCACTTGTGGTGGTTAACTGTACTTTCTTTTCTTATGAGACCAACAGGAGTTTGAATGTGGTGATAAAAGATGGAAAACTTGTTGGGTATAATATTCATTCGCTTCCGGGAAAAGGAAAAGATACATTAACCTATCGGCATCCTTTTGGGAGTGCCATCGGTATTTCAAAGAAAAGAAATGCAGACGTAGCTTGGTTATTTACTGATTCTATACACAAAACCCCTTATAGGTTGAATTTTCTTTACAAACCCGTAGCTGATTCTGTTGCTAATCCGAATATGGAATACCTTGTTCGAAACTACGTTTATCCAGGCCCAGACCCGGCTCATGGACGACTAGAAAATTTTTCTCCCTGGAAAATGAAAACCGCAGTTGGTGGTGGCCCTGTTCTTTTACAGAGCGGTGAAATAAAAATCACCAACAACGAAGAATTAAAATTCGTAGGCAAAGCCATCAACGACAAACATCCCCGCACCGCTATGGGTTATACAAAAGATGGCAAACTGATTATTTTAGTAATCGAAGGAAGAAATAAAGTTGCTCACGGCGCCACACTGGGACAGGAAGCACAAATATTTAAAGACCTCGGCTGCTGGGAAGCATTGAATCTTGATGGCGGCGGCAACAGTTGTATGCTGGTGAACGGAAAAGAAACGATCAAGGTTTCAGATGCAGTTGGGCAGCGACCAGTTCCCGCGGTGTTTATAATAAATAATAAGAAATAAGGAATAAGAAAGTGTAACGTATGTATTTTATTTTCTCACCCCTTATTCCTTATTCTTTATACCTTATTCATTGGTATTTTCCCACACCAACGCACTCGCTCCCAATATCGCAGCATCGGCTTCTTTCAGATCACTAAACATCAATTTTACTTTGTTCTTAAAGATCTGGATCAGGTTGGCTTCCATGGATTGTCTTGTCGGGTTCATTATTAAATTACCGGCCTTGGTCAACCCGCCGAATAAAATGATCGCTTCCGGTGATGAGAACATCACAAAGTTGGCCAAAGCCTCACCCAGTATTTGCCCGGTAAATTCGAATACATCATTGGCGATCTTATCGCCTTTTGTTGCGCATTCATACACGGTCTCACTGGTGATAAGATCGTTGATACTAAAATCCCTCAACAGGCTTTCCACCCTTGGGTTTTCGGTCAGCATATCTATAGCTGTTTCTCTTACGCCTGTTGCTGATGCATAGGATTCAAGTGTTCCTTTGATCCCGGTTCCCTTATGCAGCCTTCCTCCCGGGCGAATAATAGTGTGACCCAGTTCACCGGCAAAGCCATCATGACCCAAAACTATTTTTCCATCGATCACAATACCACTCCCGACACCGGTACCCAATGTGATAACGATGAAGTGCTTCATGTTCCTGGCGCAGCCATACATCATTTCTCCCATAGCAGCTGCATTGGCATCGTTGGTGAGTTTAACTTTCAACCCGAATTTCTCCGAAACCATTTTTGCAAACGGGATAATTCCCCGCCATTTCAGATTGGCTGCATATTCAATATTGCCCGTGTAATAATTACCATTGGGTGCGCCGATACCAATACCCGCAAATTTATTTAACCCGCCAGTCTCTTTTATCATCGGCATCAGTTTGCTGTGCAGGTCATCAATAAAATCCTGCACGGCTTCATGTTTATTGGTCAGCAGCCTGTCCTGTTTCAGGATATGACCATGACGGTCCACAATACCAAATTTGCTGTTGGTACCACCTATATCAATGCCGATTGCAAAGTCTGCCATAAAAAATTATTAAACTAACAGGGATCTTAAGGGTAACGAAATTACAATTTATAACATGAAAATTGCTACAGGAAGTACTTTTAGAAAATACTTTATGGCAATTAACGATTCTTCGTTAAGTTCGGGAAAACATTTCAGCTCATGAACACATCAACCACTGCGTCCGGTCAAAAGAGGAGTTTTATTTTTCCGCTGATCATCATAGGCGTATTTTTTTTCATATTCGGGTTTACCACCTGGGCCAACAGCCAGCTTATATCTTATTTCAAGATAGCTTGTGAGCTTACTACTACTCAATCTTACCTTGTGGCTACTGCTTTTTTTGCCGCCTATTTTGTTATGGCTCTTCCCTCATCCTTTATTCTGAATAAGTTTGGCTATAAGAAAGGGATGGTATTGGGCTTATTGGTGATGGCAGCAGGCGCCCTTATTTTTATTCCTGCTGCAAACTCACGCAGTTACCCGATGTTTCTTGTTGGTTTATTTGTTATTGGAACGGGTCTTGCTCTCCTGCAAACTGCTTCCAATCCTTATGTAACAATACTGGGACCCATCGAAAGCGCTGCCCAGCGGATCAGTATTATGGGAATCTGCAATAAACTGGCAGGAATCGTGGGTGTATTTATTATGGGAGGAATAGTTCTGAAAAATGTGGATGCATTTAAAGAAAAGTTGCTGATGCTGGCACCAGCTGAAAAAATCTCTGAATTGGATGCCTTCGCAAAAAGAGTGATTAATCCATATATAACTATTGCAATAATTTTAGTTGTATTTGCTATTATTATAGCTTTTATTAATTTGCCCGAAGTAAAAGAAGAAGAGGAAACTGACAGTTCCTATGCGAGGGGGAAAACGAGTATTTTTCAGTTCCCACATTTGATCCTTGGGGCCATTGCCATCTTCTTTTATGTAGGCGTAGAAGTCATCAGTTATGACACTTTTGCAAATTTTGGTGATACACTTGGTTTTCCCCTTGACACCGCCAAGAGTTTTGCTTCCTATACCGGCTACGGTTTGCTCGCAGGGTATATCCTGGGGATCATCACGATTCCCAAATTCATTACCCAACAGCGGGCACTTGTCATCAGTGTATTGCTGAGTTTGGGCCTGGTGCTGATATCATTATTTACCCATGGTTATTTTGCAGTCACCTGTTTTGCATTGCTGGGTTTCTCGAATGCAATTATGTGGCCGGCCATCTGGCCCCTCGCCATTGATGGTTTGGGAAGATTCACAAAAATAGGAGCGGCATTACTGATCATGGGGATCGTTGGCGGTGCGATATTGCCGCCTTTATATGGTAAATTCTCTGAATTCATCGGTTCCCGTCAATGGGGCTATTGCATCATGATACCCTGTTACCTGTATCTTCTTTATTATGCGACCATCGGGCATAATGTGGGGATGAAAAAAAAATTGTAAGGGAATTATATTATTAAGGTATGGAGATCATTCATGTAGCGGCAGAATGTTATCCCGTGGCTAAGGCTGGTGGTCTCGGCGATGTGGTAGGTTCTTTACCCAAATACCAGGCAGAACTGGGTCATGTGGCCAAAGTGATAATGCCGATGTACCGCACTAAATTTCTTTACGACAACCAATGGGAGCTGGTGCATGAAGGCGACCAGCATATGGGTCCGCATTATTTTCATTACAGTGTTATCAAAGAAAAAACCAATAAACTTGGTTTTGATCTTTATCTCGTTGATATAAATGGTCTGCTTGACCGGGAAAAAATCTATGGCTACGATGACGACACCGAAAGATTTGTAGCTTTTCAGATTGCAGTATGCGACTGGATCAATAAATGGGAACATAAACCCGACGTCATTCATTGCCATGACCATCATACAGGGCTTATTCCTTTCATGATAAAATATTGTTTTGAATTCAGGCAAAAGCTTGCTGAAGTTCCAACTGTATTCACTGTTCATAATGCACAATACCAGGGATGGATCGGCTGGGACAAATATTACTACCTGCCGGCATTTGACAGCTGGAAATGGGGATTACTGGATTGGGATAAAACTATCAACCCGATGGCATCGGCAGTTAAATGCGCCTGGAAAGTAACCACCGTAAGCAACAGTTACCTTGATGAATTAAAACATGCAGCCAATGGCCTGGAAAATCTTTTCGGTTATGAACAGGGCAAAAGTTATGGAATATTAAATGGGATTGATACAGATGTCTGGGATCCGCTAAAGGATACGATGATCGCAAAAAATTATGATAAGGAACTGGTGGAAAAAGGGAAATGGAAAAATAAGAAGGAACTGGCCGGGCAGTTTGGGTTAGACCCTGATAAACCACTGATATCTTTTGTTGGCCGCCTGGTGGGAGAGAAGGCAGCAGATCTGTTGCCCGATGCCATCAGCCAGTCCATCTACCAGCATCATGGCAATGCTAATTTTTTGGTGTTGGGTTCCGGTGATCCGGCTCTGGAAGGAAAACTGGAGCAGATGAAGCAGCAATTCGGGGGTTATTTCAATTCTTATATCGGCTACAGCGAGCCATTAAGTCATTTAATCTATGCCGGTTCAGATTTTTTACTGATGCCAAGCAGGGTAGAACCTTGCGGACTGAACCAGATGTATGCGCTGCGTTACGGAACAGTTCCCATGGTAAGAAATGTTGGCGGTTTAAAAGATACGGTAAC
>JBGPKR010000194.1:0-6293 GCA_041486045.1 Chitinophagaceae bacterium
CCCCTCTCCACGGGGTGGAGAGGGGAGAACGAAGAACCCTGAGCTGCCAATTGTATCAACGGTCAGCCGATGTTTTTTTAGGTGTTCCATTCAATATTGCTTCGTATGCTCTACTGACGATGATGATAGCACAGGTTTGCGACCTGGAGCCGGGTGAGTTTATTCATACGTTTGGCGATGTACATATTTACAACAATCACATGGAACAGGTAAAATTGCAGTTAAGCAGGACTCCTTTACCATTACCAACAATGAAATTAAATCCAGCTGTAAAAGATATTTTCAGATTTCAATTTGAAGATTTCATTTTGGAAAACTATCAATGTCACCCGGCGATAAAGGCCCCGGTGGCGGTATAGAGTCCCTGAAGTACCTTTACTCCCGACTAATGACTCCTGACTCATGACTATCTCTCTTATCGTCGCTGCAGCTACCAACAACGCCATCGGAAAGGACGGCAAACTGCCCTGGCATTTGCCCAATGATATGAAGCATTTCAAAAACATTACATGGGGTATGCCAATAGTGATGGGTCGAAAAACTTTTGAATCATTAGGGAAAGCTCTTCCCGGTCGCAAGAATATTGTCATTTCCCGGCAGCCCGGATGGAGAGCTGATGCTGTAATTACTGTTAAGAATATGGAAGATGCTTTGTTTGTAGTGAAAGAAGCAGACGCCAAAGAAGTAATGGTGATCGGAGGCGGAGAAATTTATAAATCACTTTTTGACAAAGCCCATCGTATTTATCTTACCCGTGTGGAGGCAGAACCGGAAGCAGATACTTTCTTTCCTTCACTCAAACCGGAAGAATGGCACCTGATGAGCCAGCAAAACTATGAAGCGGATGAAAAGAATGCATATAACTATTCTTTCCAGGTTTGGGAGCGGATCGGGTAAAATGAGAAATTAGAAATAAGTAATAAGGAATGAGAAAGTATCCCGTGATTTTAGAACAGTTCAAGTTTCTGATTTTTCATTTCTAATTTCCTGCCCGACTATCTTAATTTTTGATATTGTGGTCAGGGGGGCTTATTTTCAACCCATGTATTCCAAATGGCAATCAGCCGGAAAATATCTTAAATATTATCTAACTGCTTCAAACCGGAAAGGCCACGGCATTCATTCACCGTTTGTTTTTGACTTTATTTCCAATGTACTTAATGACCAAAAAGATTATCCTGAATATGAAAGGGTAGAGAAATTAAGGAGCCGGTTACTGCGGGATAAAACGAGCTTACATATCCAGGATCTCGGCGCCGGCTCCTCCGTATCAAAAACCAACCAGCGAACAATTGCTTCCATTGTTCAATTTGCTGCCAAACCGAAAAAATTTGCACAACTATTATTCAGGATGGTAAAAAAATACCAGCTCAAAACAATTCTTGAACTGGGCACATCATTGGGCATCAGCAGCGCTTATTTATCGCTGGCAAAAATAGATAGTAAAGTCACTACAATGGAAGGCGCAAAGGAAGTAGCCGATATGGCAAGGGAAAATTTTACCTCACTTGGATTGCAAAATATTTCAATTATAGAAGGGGATTTCGATCAGACATTATCATCTGTTCTCTCTCCGTTATCATCTGTTGACTTCGCTTTCATTGACGGTAATCACCGCCGTGAACCCACAGAAAGATACTTTCAGCAACTGCTGTCAAAAACAAATAATGATTCTATTCTTATCTTGGATGATATACACTGGAGCCGGGAAATGGAGGAGGCCTGGGAAACCATTAAAAAACACCCATCTGTACGCTGCACCATTGATCTTTTCTTTATCGGTATTGTTTTTTTCAGGGAGGAATTCAGGGAAAAACAACATTTTAAAATCCGGTTCTGAAAATGACTAAAAACATGCCCGGAGCTGAATAAAATCAATATTTCCGCTTGTTTTTCTCTTGAAAAAATCAATACCTTAGCGGCTAATAGAAAATTCAATTTTCTATTCATAATCAAGATTCATCATGACGATTGGCCTTCTGAAAGAACCCGCCCATGAAACAAGAGTATCCCTACTGGCCGAAGCGGTTGCCACGCTCAGCAAAAAAAATATCACTGTATTAGTGGAGTCCGGCGCTGGTGACAGGGCTTTTTGCTGTAACGCAGAATATGAAAAAGCCGGTGCACAAATCAGGGATGCCAATGGAGTAATTTCCCAATCAGAAATTATATTGTCAATTCATCAACCCGATCCCCGATTCCCGATCCCAAATTCTAAAATACTCATTGGTGTTTATCAGCCCTTATTCCATGTTGAATTAATGAAGCAATGGGCCGCCGCAAAGATCACTTCTTTTTCTCTTGATATGCTGCCACGCACTACAAGGGCGCAGTCCATGGATGTTTTGAGTTCACAGGCCAATATTGCCGGGTATAAGGCGGTGCTGACAGCTGCGAATATGTACCCAAGATATTTTCCCATGTTTATGACGGCTGCAGGAAGCATTAAACCGGCCAAGCTGCTTATCCTTGGTGCCGGGGTGGCAGGTTTGCAGGCCATAGCAACAGCAAGAAGACTGGGATCAGTAGTGGAAGTATTTGACACCAGGCCGGCGGTTAAGGAAGAAGTGATAAGTCTTGGCGCAAAATTTATTGAAGTGGAGGGGGCCGCTGATGCCAGCAACGCCGGTGGATATGCAGTGGAGCAAAGCGAGGAATTCATGCAGCGGCAAAAAGCAAAGATCGCCGAAAGCATAGCCAAAGCGGATATTGTAATAACAACGGCGCAGATCCCCGGGAAAAAAGCCCCCATACTCATTACCGAAGAAATGATAAAAGCCATGCGGACGGGTTCTGTGATCATTGATATTGCTTCCGCAACCGGTGGCAATACGCCGCTGACAAAAAATAATGAAACCGTTATTTATAATGGAGTAAGTATTGTCGGGAATTCAAATTTACCGGCTACGATGCCGGCTGATGCCAGTAAAGTGTACGGGAAGAATGTGCTGAATTTTTTACAACTGATCACCACTAAAGAAGGACAGCTGAACCTGAATTGGGAAGATGACCTGGTGAAGGGCAGTTGCATAACACATAACGGCGAGATTGTTCATGAACGTATAAAATAATTCTATGGACTCAGTATTGAACTGGATAACTACCAATCAGCAGATCATCTACATTGTCATCCTGATGATTTTTGTAGGTATAGAAGTAATTGGTCATGTGCCGAGTGTGCTGCATACTCCGTTGATGAGTGGGGCCAATGCCATACATGGCGTAGTTATCATCGGTGCCATTATCGTTATGGGCAAAGCAGAGAATGATAATTACCTGGCGTTAGTATTGGGTTTCCTGGCTGTTATTCTCGGGACACTGAATGTAATAGGAGGTTTTGTTGTAACAGACAGGATGCTGGAAATGTTTTCGAAGAAAAAGAAGAAATCCTAGTCGCCAAAAATTCCAAATTCCAAGAAACAAATTCCAAATAAATTAAAAAATAATAAAGAATACAAAAGGAACCCGAAGTTGAAAACTCAAAAAAGGCATATGATCCGGAAGTTGAAAGAAAAACTTTGAGACAGGAAGCATAAGAATTTGTTTTGATTTTCAATGCAATTCTTAAGAAACGGGGTGATTGATTTTTTCTTTTTTGTATTATTTATTTGATTCTTGTTATTTGTTTTTTGAGTTTTTAAAATGAATTTATTTGTTTCTTGTTATTTGTAATTTGATTTTTTAAACATGGAACTCAACATACTTACTATTTGTTATCTCATCGGTGCCATCACATTTATTCTTGGCTTGAAAATGCTTTCACATCCGGAAAAGGCAAGAAAAGGAAACCTGTTGGCTGCTTTCGGTATGACAGTCGCCATTTTCGGAACTATCTTTTTATACAGGGATGATGCCGGTAACAAACTACACAATTACGGCTGGATATTCGGGGGGATATTTATCGGGGGCATTATAGGAACACTTGCTGCCAAAAAAGTGAAGATGACCGCCATGCCGGAGATGGTAAGTATGTTTAATGGAATGGGTGGCGCCTGTGCTGCGTTGATTTCAGTTGTTGAATTCAGTCACTTAAAAGATATAAGCCTTGAATCTCCGGGTAAACTGGTTATTATTCTTGCCGGGCTTATCATCGGGAGTGTATCTTTTGCCGGCAGCATGGTGGCATGGGGAAAATTAAATGGCAGGGTTAAAGATTTTACATTTAAAGGGCAACATTTTGCAAATATCATTTTGTTATTGGCGGCTGTTGGTATTGCTGTCTGGATCATTGCAGCAACTCCTCCATCATCACATATCATTATTTATATATTACTGGCTTTATCTCTTTTATATGGTATCATGTTCGTTTTTCCTATCGGTGGAGCCGACATGCCGGTCGTTATATCATTATTAAACTCATTTACCGGTGTGGCAGCGGCCTGTGGCGGATTTCTTTATGATAACAAAGTAATGATGACAGGAGGTATCCTTGTCGGGGCCGCGGGCACCTTGCTGACCATCCTGATGTGTAAAGCCATGAATCGTTCATTGTCGAATGTATTGATCGGTTCGTTTGGCGGAACAAAGGCTGGCCCGGCAGGCGCCAAACAACAAGGGGCTTACAAAGAAATTTCCCTGAGCGATGCTTCAGTTGTTATGGCATATGCCAGTAAAGTAATCATTGTTCCGGGTTATGGATTGGCTGTGGCCCAGGCCCAGCATGCCTGTCATGAGTTGGAGAAATTACTGGAAAGCAAGGGAGTGGATGTGAAATATGCCATTCACCCGGTGGCAGGACGTATGCCCGGCCATATGAACGTACTGCTAGCCGAAGCGGATGTGAATTATGAAAAGCTGAAAGAAATGGAAGAGGCCAATGAAGAATTTCCAAGCACGGATGTGGTATTGATACTCGGCGCAAATGATGTGGTGAATCCTGCAGCCAAAAATGATCCGTCTTCTCCCATCTATGGCATGCCGATACTGGACGTAGAACTGGCCAAACTGGTGATCGTAAATAAAAGAAGCATGAAACCGGGCTATGCCGGTATTGAGAATGAACTTTTCTTTCAGAAGAAAACCTCCATGCTGTTTGGCGATGCAAAGAAAGTGCTGCAGGACCTGATCGGAGAGATCAAGAATCTATAATGAAGAAATGCCATATCATACTTGCAGGGTTACTATTCTCTTCTATAGCATGCAGTACTAAAAATCAGGCAAAAAATTGTGAGGATCTTAAAACAGGTAAATTTGGATTTTACGGAAACCGTTCTGGCCGGGAGTATATAATTGAAAGGAATGATTCCACGCAAATAGAGGCTGATGAGGTTAGCGGATCGGTAATTGAATTTTACATTAATTGGCCGTCCCCCTGTGAATATGATTTAATTTTTAAAAGACATATAAAAATTGGTAATGATACTGCAGTATTACACCGGCACTATTTTCCTGTCAAGACAATAATTATGGAGATCAGGCCGGGCTATTACATATTCAAATCAACAGGAGCAGAAAGAGGATTTGAATTAATCGATACGATGGGAATTTCTAAATCGCTTTAATGGGTCTTTAAAAATATCAGTATGAAAAAATTCTGTTTTATATTCCTGTTATCAGTTAATACGATCATTTCGTATTCCCAAAAACTAATGGGTTTTACGGATGCCAATGCAGCAAAACAAATTGATTGGGAAAAACAATTTGATGCGCAGCTCAATACCCAGAACCTGGATGAATGGATGCAGTTCCTTACTTCGCATCCGCATCATGTGGGCAGCCCGCAGGATAAGGCGAATGCCGAATATATGGCGAACCTGTTTAAGCAGTGGGGTTATCAAACCGAGATCGCATCTTACTATGTATTGTTTCCTACTCCAAAGTTCAGGCAACTGGAATTACTTGGCACTAAACCTTATAAAGCAAAGCTGGAGGAATCAACATTAGCGGCAGATAAAACCTCCGGGCAAAAATCGGAGCAACTACCTTCTTATAATGCATACTCTGCCGATGGTGATGTGACGGCTGAACTGGTTTTTGTGAATCGTGGTATTCCTGCTGATTATGATGAACTGGAAAGAATGGGAATAGATGTAAAAGGAAAAATTGTGATCGCCAGATATGGCGGATCCTGGAGAGGCATTAAACCAAAGGTTGCAGCAGAACATGGCGCTATTGGTTGTATCATTTATTCCGATCCGGAGGATGATGGTTATACCGCAGGGGATACTTATCCTCAGGGCGCATTTCGTCCGAAGGATGGCGTGCAGCGTGGGTCGGTGATGGATATGCATATTTATCCCGGCGATCCTCTGAATCCCGGTATCGTGGCTACAAATGAAGCAAACCGTTTGGAG
>JBGPKR010000195.1:0-6219 GCA_041486045.1 Chitinophagaceae bacterium
CTTTTTGTCGCCATAACAGCATGAACCTCGCTGACAGAACTTTCAAAGCTGTTCCTGTAAGCTTGTGCCCCTGCTATAACGCTGTCGCGGATTGAGTGCATCATGGTGCCATCAGCAAGATGCAGTTCCAGGCTATCAGCAAACATTTCCTTGTGAGCAGACAAATTACCGCCGTCCCAATCCTTCCAGAGAGTAAGAATGGTTTCTGCATTTTTGGGATCACCCATCATAAAATTTGATGAATACAGTACCTGGTAAGGAGAATTAATGGTCTGACCAGTTTGCTCACCGCCTGTTTTGGCGGGTTCTACCTTCGTTTCAGTTTTCTTGGAATTGCAGGCAGCAAACAATGCTACCGCAGCGAAAATCAAAATTTTTTTCATGATCGTTGATTTGGTTTGATAAAAAAATAAAGCGTTAACAGGTAACGGGAACAGTCTGCAAGGGGTAAGAAGAATAAAAAGAAAGACTAAGATAGGGAAAGTTATGTTGTTATGGTTCATCCACATTCTGCTTCAATGACAGGCTGCGCTGCTTCAATGTCATACCAGGACTGTTCCGCCTGCATTTATTGTCATTCAGGGAGTAATTTTTTTGCCCGGCACGGTTCTTCGGTATTTATTGGCTACGGGTAAATAAACGTAGTTTTATGTCTTACCCGGATCCTTATAAACTTTATTATTAACTGCTTTTCAAAAACAAATCATGGAAATCGAGATCTTCACTTTGTCCGACTTTGCACAAGACAATAATTCAAAACTGACCATTGTAGGCACTTTTGATTCTATCAATTCAAAACAGTTTCCTTCCGTGCACCCCGCCTGTACGGTTGCCTGCCGTTTGCGGTTTGCCGCAAAAGAAGCGGGCAGTCATGATTTCAAACTGAGGCTGATAGATGCCGGCGGTAAAGAGATCATCAAGCCCATTGAAGGCAATATCAATATCGGTGTGCCGCCCAACGGTCAGTTTGCTTCCATGAATATGGTCATTAATTTCAATCAATTGAAATTTGACACAGCAGGCCGTTATTCTTTTGAGTTGTATATAGATGGTGATTGGAAATCGGGGCTGCCGTTATTTTTGAACCAGGCGGTGTAACTGTTTCCGTTAGTTAATCATCCATCCTTTTATAAAACCACTTAACAATTTCTTTACCTGCTGATTTGGCTGGAAACCTTATCCGTCGTATATTTGCGGCAGCAAAAGCTGAGTATCGTACCCCTAACTGCAAAGATCGAAACCTGACGGCCTTGATGGCCACCGCCCGGTTCTCTTACTACAAAAGGACGCTCAGCCCATTTATTAACGACACATTAAAAAGGAGTTATTATGAAGAGCATTGTTATGCCCAAAACCGTACAATTAAGTGAAGAAATTAAAAAACAATTGTTACAGGAAGTAAAAGAAACACTGGCTACTAATATCAGCGTAAAAAATAAAAAAAGGTTCACCGCCGGAGATCTGTGGAATCTGCAGAGAAATTCCCGTTCTGCCAGCGATATGATGAGGAGATAATGTTTGAATTTAATAACGGAACAAGTAATTAAAATTCTGTCCGTATTTATTATCCTGGTTTACCTTTTACAAAAAGTAAGGAGGATAGCGCCATAGTTGCTCCAAATGCTTTAAAGGCCGGTTCATATTCGCCACCTTCCATTTTTGAAAGCAGGAAGAAAAATAAAAGGCCTGTAATTATTAAAAGTGAAATGAAGCCCCGGCGGGCTGTTTCATTTTTTTGAATGGACCTCTCCATGCCATACATGTATCCCATGGTGCCCGCAAAGATGCCAGCAACAGCAAAAATGGTTATGAACGCTGCATTGGAATAAAAACGGGGGAAAAAGAAGACCAGGATGACATCGAACAGGCTGGCAATTACAAATACCCCGAAAATAACAATGATAGCTACCAGTATGGATTTAAGCTGTTTCAAAATAATTCCTGGAGGGACCGGATATTTATGATGGCCCGTACCCGTAAAAATAGAAATAGCCCCGCAAATGGGGCTATTTAAAGATATTCAACAAAACGACGTTTACACGATGTCCATCGCCTTTACAAAAGAAGTAGCCAGAAAAGGCAGGATTAATGTGAGCCATTCCCATTGTGAATAGATGGCAAAGATCAGTGCGGCAGTTGAAACAAGGAAAACTAACCCCCAGATACCCCTGTATTTCTTCTTTTGTTCCATCTTTAATAATTTAATTTTTACCTGCCTCCCGATAGTCCCGATAGTTATCGGGAGGACGGCGAAAGCACGGCAAAAATAAGGGGGCATGGCTGAATGAAAAAAAGAGTTTTCAACTTACCTGCACAACGTAGCTTTTGGCGAAGTTGTGTTCACACAGCTTTTCTTTTTCTCATAGCCAATGGAATTGCCAGCAATGCCCCGGCTAATGCAATGATCCATTTGGCGTAAACGATATAATGATAGAAACTGAATTCATCTCCGATTGCCGGGTTTTTTATCCAATTCAGCAAAGAACAATTCTCAAAAATATCACAACCCCATGCCACCATTTGTAATAGGGCAAACGCAAGAAGGATCTTCCGGATCCCCGCAGCAGCCAATTTACCTCTTGCCATCATACATAGCGCCGCAATACCGGGATACACCCCGGCCATGAATGCAAAATCGAAACTCAGGTGATAGCGGAGGATCATTTTTACATGCTCATCCAGCCCGGCAAGAATGGCTGCCACTTTCTCCTTAGGATAACTTATTTCAAGCCCGATTATGGTAAATTTTTGCCCGTTTTGCAAAAAATCCCCTTCCATCCATTTCATACAAAAGGCGGTGCCGGCAAACAGGCCAAGGGAAAAAAGGAAAAGTCTTTGCCAGAGTTTATGGTTATAAATCATTCGTTATGAAATATTTTTAAATCATTTTGCCAAATAATAGTGCGAACCTAATATCTTTTTTCTATATTCGTATCAATGTGTTCTTAAAACACATCATTTGATTGTACCAACCGAACAACGATTGCAATGAAGCTCCTGTTTTACCTGCGATTCCATACCCAATTTGGCCAAAGTCTTTGGATCTGCGGAGATACGGACGAATTGGGTAATAACGACCCTGCCAAAGCCCTTCCCATGGATTACCTGAATGATGAGTTCTGGTACAGCGGCATTGAAATTAAAAGGAAAGAACTGCTTAATAACATTTCATATAAATACATTTTAAAGAATAAAGAGGGCGAACAACTGAATGAATGGGGTCATGACAGGCAGATAGATGTTTTTCGAAAAGACCTGCAGGAAATACAAATGGTTGACAACTGGAATAATGCCGGCGAATATGAAAATGTTTTTTATTCTGATGCATTTCATAAAGTTCTGTTGAGAGAAAATCAAACGAAAAGCAAAATCGTATCTGATGAAGACTTCACACATGTTTTTAAAATAAAAGCCCCCTTACTCAAAAAAAATGAAGTGGTTTGCCTGCTTGGAGGCGCTGAAAGAATGCGTGACTGGTCGGAAGCCAAACCCGTTTTATTGGGCAGTGATGGAAGCTGGTGGACAGTCAAACTGGATCTATCTGATTGTGTTTTCCCTCTTGCTTATAAATACGGAGTTTATAACATAAAGAAAAAAGAATTTATTTGCTATGAGGCTGGAAACAACCGGCTGCTCTACAGTGATGCATCAAAAAAGAAGATCAGCATCCTGCATGACGGGTTTGTGTATTTACCCAACAATGGCTGGAAAGGGGCTGGTGTGGCTATCCCGGTATTCAGCCTTCGGAGTAAAAAAGGATTTGGGGTGGGAGAGTTTGCGGATATAAAATTGCTGGTGGACTGGGCGAAAGCTACAGGTCTGAAATTAATTCAGCTTCTCCCGATCAATAATACCATGTCCAACTTTAACTGGATGGATTCCTATCCCTATTCAGCCATTTCAGCTTTTGCACTCCACCCTTTATATATCAACCTGGAAAAAGTGGCGGGTGAAGAATTTGCTGATCAGCTTGTATCACTTAAAACAAAACAAGAGACCCTGAATGAACTCCCGGTAATGGACTATGAAGAGGTGATGAAATACAAATTTTCAGTGTTGAAGGAACTTTATGAAGTAATGGGCAAGGATTGCTTTGAATCAGACGATTACAAGGCATTTTTTAAACACAACAGGCATTGGTTAGAGTCATTTGCTGCCTTTTGTTATTTCAGGGAAAAATACAGTGCTTCCAATTTTGAAGAATGGAAAACCAACGGGATATATAATAAGTCTGAGATTGATAAATTATGTTCGCCCAGGTCCACTGCTTATAAAGAAATTGGTTTTTATTATTTCAACCAGTACCACCTGCATGTACAATTGAAAGAAGCAGTTGATTATGCCCACAAAAAAGGAGTTGTTCTGAAAGGTGATATCCCTATTGGTATTTCCAGGAACAGTTGCGATGCCTGGGTCTCTCCTGAAATGTTTAATATGTGCTGGCAGGCCGGCGCCCCGCCGGATGACTTTACCGCTGTTGGTCAGAACTGGGGCTTCCCGACTTACAACTGGAAAAAAATGCAGGAGAATGGTTTTGCCTGGTGGAAGCAGCGGTTCGAACAGATGAGTAATTACTTTGACGCATTCCGCATCGATCATATCCTCGGTTTCTTCCGCATCTGGAGCATTCCTGCCAATGCGGTGCAGGGCATTATGGGAAGGTTTGTTCCCTGCTTGCCTGTACATATTAATGAATTTGGTGAAAATGGCATCTGGTTCGATTACCAGCGGTACTGCCGCCCGTTTATTACGGATGAAGTACTGGATGAGGTATTTGGCGAACTGGCCGGGTTTGTAAAGGAAAAATTTTTGGTCCCGAATGAATTTGACGGTTACGACCTGGAATTAAAATATGAAACACAGCTGCAGGTGGAAGAACATTTTGCTGTGATGGAACAGTCCGACTTGTCCGCCGGGGCGGAAGAAAATGAAAGACTGAAACTTGGATTATTTGACCTTATCTCCAATGTGATATTGTTTGATATTGAAGAATCACAGGGGCAGGAGTTTCATTTCCGTATCTCCATAGAAAAAACATCTTCTTTCAGGCACCTGGACCCGCATGTACAGGAAAAACTGAAAGAACTTTACATTGATTATTTCTACCGTCGCCAGGATGGTTTCTGGTATAAAGAAGGCATGAACAGGCTGCCGCAATTAAAAGCAGCAACCAATATGCTGGTTTGTGGCGAAGACCTTGGGATGGTTCCGCATTGTGTACCGGATGTAATGCAAAAACTCGGAATACTCAGCCTGGAGATCCAACGGATGCCGAAAGACCCGAAAAAAGAATTTTTCCATCCCAATGATGCGCCATATATGTCGGTAATTACACCATCCACACATGATATGAGTACGATCAGAGGCTGGTGGGAAGAAAACCGTGACCGGACAGAACTTTTTTACAACAATGTGATGGGGCAGTGGGGAGATGCACCGCAATACTGCGAAGCATGGATCAACCGTGCCATTGTTTTACAACATCTTTATTCACCGGCTATGTGGAGTATTTTTCAACTCCAGGATATCCTGGGCATGAGTGAAACATTGCGCCGGGAAAATCCGCTGGAAGAAAGAATCAACAACCCGGCCAATACTAAACACTATTGGCAATACCGGATGCACATTCCACTGGAAGAACTTATTAAACAAAAAGAGTTTAATAAAGAGCTGAAGGGATATGTTGTGCATAGCGGGAGAGGCTGAAGAAATGAGAAATAAGAAATAAAAAATCAGAAAGTATTGAAATCAGGAATCAACCGGGAGACAAGATCAACTTTCTCATTCCTTATTCTTCATTTCTTATTTCTAATTTACTGCTCATGAAAGTTCAATCCTGGATATACAATCTTAAATTCCGCCACCCCTTCACCATCTCCAAAGGAACCAAAACACATCAGCCAACATTCATTATTGAGTTGGAGCATTTCGGCATCAAAGGTTATGGAGAAGCTCCGTCTATAGCTTATTACAATATCCCGGTGGAAAAGATGGCAGAAGACCTGGAAGCAAAAAGAACCTTTGTGGAGAAATTTGCTTTTACCGAACCCGACCGCTACTGGCATTACCTGCATCACCTGTTTCCAAAAAACCCATTTCTCGTTTGTGCATTAGACATTGCTGCATGGGATATATATGGAAAACTGAAAAAGAAAAAACTCTATGAACTCTGGAATGGTGATATTTCTAAAAACCCCGTTACTGATTATACCATCGGTA
>JBGPKR010000196.1:0-5909 GCA_041486045.1 Chitinophagaceae bacterium
AAGTTCCAGCAGATATTCAGTTCGGTGAACCCGGTGGCCAGTTCGCATTTTAATTTCTCTGTACCTGAACCAACCGGTGTTGTTTCCATCATTGCCCCGCAAAGCGATTCTTTGCTTGGATTAGTTTCCGTCATCGCTCCTGTCATTGCCGGTGGCAATACCTGTGTGGTCCTGGCATCTGAAACCAAACCACTTAGTGCAGTAACATTTGCAGAAGTGTTAAATTCTTCTGATCTGCCCGGCGGCGTTGTCAATATTTTAACCGGCAAGCCATCCGAACTGGCTTCCTGGTTTGTGGAGCATATGGATGTGAATGCAACCATTTATTGTGAAAATAATTCTGAGATAAAGAAAATGATGCGGGAAAAATCTGCTGTGAACCTGAAACGCATAACTTTCTACGATAAAATAAACTGGTACACCAATGAAGGGCAGTCCCCGTATTTTATCATGGACACACAGGAAATAAAAACAACATGGCACCCGATTGAAAATATTGCAGGAGCAGGGGGAAGTTATTAAGTTGCGGTAGTTCCGGAGCTTGCTGGTTTAGTTAATCAACCTTTGGAACTTGCAAACTTTTGAAACTTGTAAACTTTTTTTGGTAAGATATTTGCCTTTATGCCACACATGAAATTCATTTTTACACTCGCTTACTTTGCTTTCGTTTTCACCTGTTCTGCCCAGAAAGATACTGCCTGGGTGACGGCAGTTGACAGCAATTCAGTTATAGAACATAAGGACCCCCGGCTTGACCTGCTTATAAAGAAGCAGGCTACGATCAATGAAGAAACCAGCCACGACAGCAGGAAAACCGATAAAGGCTTCCGGCTGATGATCATCAGTACCAACAACCGGGAGGAAGCGCTGGCAGCCAAAACAAAAATTTATTCCAACTTCCCCGAATTGAAAGCATACCTCTGGTACCAATCACCTTATTTCAGATTAAAAGCGGGCAATTTTAAAGACATAAAAGATGCTGAGTCGTACCAGAAAAAGCTGAACCGCTATTTTCCCAAAGGTGTTTTTATTATGAAAGACATCATTGAGGTGAAGCCCTCAAAAAATAACCAGTCGGATGATATCGATCCATAAACTTTTTAAATGATAGCTGAAAAGTCCCTGTTATCCAACAGGGATTTTTATTTATACCCTGAAGTCCCTTCCGGCCGAATCAGTATTTTTGTCCCATGCAGGTAAAAATAAAAGGGTTGGCAAAAAAATATGCGCCGGATTTTATTGAAGTCCGCCATCATCTTCATGCCCACCCGGAACTGAGCTACCAGGAATTTGAAACTTCAAAATTTGTGCAAAGCAAATTGAAAGAGCTGGGGATTCCCTTTGAAGTAAAGGCGATAACAGGTGTAGTTGGATTGATAAAAGGCAGGAATCCGGATAAAAGGATCATTGCCCTGCGGGCCGATATGGATGCCTTGCCAATAAAAGAAGAAAACAATATCCCCTATAAATCAAAAAATGAAGGAGTGATGCATGCCTGCGGGCATGATGTGCATACGACCTGCCTGCTGGGCGCTGCAAAAATTTTACAAGAATTAAAAAATGAATGGGAAGGAACTGTAAAACTTATTTTTCAACCGGGTGAAGAAAAAAATCCGGGTGGGGCTTCCCTGATGATCAAAGATGGGGTACTGGAAAACCCGGTACCACAGGCTATTTTCGCCTTACATGTAAATACGATCCTGGAAATTGGCCAACTGAGTTTTCGCAGCGGCAAAGTGATGGCCAGCGCCGATGAAATTTACATTACGGTAAAAGGGAAGGGTGGTCATGCTGCCTCGCCACATTTAACTGTTGACCCGATCCTGATCAGTTCACATTTAATTATTGCATTGCAGCAACTGATAAGCCGGAATAATAATCCATTTAACCCATCTGTACTTTCTATCACTTCATTCAACGGTGGCAATACCACCAATGTTATTCCCAACGAAGTGAAGTTAATGGGCACTTTCAGGGCGATGGACGAAGTTTGGCGTTTTAAAGCACATGACTTAATCCGTAATCTTACAAATGGGCTTGTTCATTCCATGGGCGGAGAAGCGGACCTGCGTATTGATGTAGGTTATCCCTGTGTTATGAATAATGAGAAGGTTACTGCCGCTGCCATGGAAAAAGCTTCAGTATATCTCGGCAGAGAAAATGTAAGTGAAACAGAACTCCGCATGGGCGCCGAAGATTTTGGTTACTATGCACAACAAATACCAGCCTGCTTTTATCGTTTAGGCACCATGAATAAAGCAAAAGGAATTACTGCCGGTGTGCATACTCCTGTTTTTAATATTGATGAAAATGCAATTGAGATCGGTATGGGAATGATGGCCTGGCTGGGGAGTTCTGTTCAACCTTAAGTTCCAGATCAAATAATAACGGGTAATTTCAATCAACTTCTTTCGGATATTATTTTAGTACATTGCATCCCCATTAGCTCAGCAGAATTACTGCAGTACAAGTGTCCCGCCTGAGCGGGAAGGGACGATGAGCAGAATTACTATAGTTGGTAACATAATTAATTTTTATGCAAAACGACCTCCGCAAGCAACAGGCGCTGGAATACCATTCCAAAGGAAGACCCGGAAAGATTGAAGTGGTGCCTACCAAAGAAGCTAAAACTCAAAGAGACCTCTCCCTTGCTTATTCACCGGGTGTTGCCGCACCTTGTTTGGAAATTGCCGAGAATGTTGAAAATGTTTACAAATACACTGCGAAAGGAAATTTAGTAGCCGTTATCAGCAATGGAACAGCCGTTCTTGGTTTGGGTGATATAGGCCCGGAAGCCGGCAAACCGGTGATGGAAGGAAAGGGTGTTTTGTTTAAAATATTTGCCGACATAGATGTGTTTGATATCGAGATCAACGAAAAAGACCCGGAGAAATTTGTACAGATAGTAAAAGCGCTGGAACCTACATTCGGCGGCATTAATTTAGAAGACATCAAGGCCCCCGGGTGTTTTTATATCGAAAAGAAACTGAAAGAGCAGTTGCGGATCCCGGTGATGCATGATGATCAGCACGGCACTGCCATCATCAGCGGCGCTGCCTTGCTGAATGCGCTGGAAATTCAAAAGAAAAAAATTGAAAAAGCAAAATTTGTCGTGAATGGAGCCGGGGCGGCCGCTATTGCCTGCTGCCGTCTCTACGAATCATTAGGCGCCCGGCATGAGAATTTTTTAATGTTCGACCGTAAAGGTGTTTTGCATAAAGGAAGAACCGGGCTGGATGAATTAAAAACAGAATATGCCATTGCTAAAGCTGAAATAAGTTTTGCTGCAGCATTTAAAGACGCCGATGTATTTATCGGGTTAAGCTCGGGCAATTGCGTAACACCGGAGATGATAAAGAGCATGGCAAAGAACCCGATCGTATTTGCCATGGCCAATCCTGATCCGGAGATCAGCTATGAAGATGCTACGGCTGCCAGAAAAGATATTATCATGGCTACCGGCCGGAGCGATTATCCCAACCAGGTTAATAATGTACTGGGCTTCCCGTATATTTTCCGTGGCGCCCTGGATGTCCGGGCCACCCAGATCAATGAAGCCATGAAACTGGCTGCTGTAAAAGCATTGGCTGAATTGACCAAAACCCCGGTGCCGGATATGGTGAACATGGCTTATGGGGAAAAAAATATCATTTTCGGCGAGAACTATATTATTCCAAAACCACTTGACCCACGACTATTGGCCACAGTTGCCCCGGCTGTAGCCAAGGCTGCCATGGAAAGCGGCGTAGCACTACAACCCATCAGCAACTGGGATAATTATATCAATAACCTGAACAAACGCCTTGGCCTCGATAACCAGGTGATGAGAATAATCGGCAATAAAGCACGCCGGGATCCGAAACGTATTGTCTTTGCAGAAGCCGATAACATAAAGATCCTGAAAGCTGCCCAGATCGTATTCGATGAAGGCGTTGGTTATCCCATTTTACTCGGTAATGAAAATAAGATCAGGGAAATTGCCGCTGCCAATGGAATTGACCTTGCGGGTATCCCTGTTTACGATCCCCGGGGTGATGCCACGGAAGAAAAAAGAAATCAATATGCTGAATTGTTTTTTGCCAAAAGAGGAAGAAGGGGATTTAATGCATATGAATCAAAAAAGGTGATGAAAGACCGCAACTATTATGGCTGCATGATGGTGGAATGCGGAGATGCCGATTGTATGATCTCCGGTCTGGCCAAAAATTATCCTGATACGATACGGCCGGCCCTTCAAACGATCGGTACAGATGAAGGCGTAGAGAAAATTGCCGGCATGTACCTGATGCTTACTAAAAGAGGTCCGTTGTTTCTCGCAGATACAACGGTGAATTTTAATCCAACGGCAGCGGAGTTGGCAGATATAACTTTAATGGTGGCAAAAGAGGTCCGTAATTTCAATATCATCCCCCGGATCGCCATGCTCAGCTATTCTAATTTTGGCAGCAGCAATTCACCGGAAGCAAGACTGGTATCTGATGCCCGGAAAATTGTCAAAACAAAAATGCCCTCCCTGCTTGTTGATGGAGAGATGCAGGCCAGTGTCGCTTTCAATAAAGAGCTGATGAAAGAAAACTATCCTTTTTGTGAGCTGGCAGATAAAGATGTAAATACACTCATTTTCCCTAACCTGGCCGCCGGGAACATTGCCTACAACCTGATGAAAGAACTGGAAACGGCTGATGCCGTGGGCCCGATTTTATTAGGGTTAAAGAAACCGGTACATATTCTTCAGTTAGGAAGTTCTGTCCGGAGCATATTAAACATGGCAATGGTAGCCGTAGTGGATGCCCAGCTAAAAAGCAAAAGTTCTACAGAAGAAATTGTAAAGCGTTCCCGCTGGTGGAAACGTTCCCCCAAGGTCAACAGGGATATCTAAGCAGTTTAAAGTTCAATGTTTAAAGTTTAAGGTTCTTACATTTGTAAATCTCTTTTGCTTACCCGGAAGGTTCGCAAATAAACAACCTGGAACCTGGAACTATTAAACTTTAAACTTTTTAATGACCATCTTTACTGACATAGGCCGCTACCTTCTGATGATAAAAGGCATGTTTTCCAGGCCCGAAAACGGGAAGATGTACTGGAAAGAATTCATTCATCAATGCACAGAGATCGGTTTCGGTTCACTGGGTATTGTGGCCATTATTTCTGTTTTCATCGGCGCTGTTTCCACTATACAAACCGCCTACCAGCTTGTTACACCACTAATTCCCCGTTCCACCATTGCACAAATTGTCCGGGACACAGTGATCCTTGAATTTGCCCCTACCCTTGTATGTATTGTGCTGGCTGGTGTTGCAGGCAGCCGCATCGCCAGCGAACTGGGTAATATGCGGGTAAGTGAGCAGATAGATGCACTCGAAATAATGGGTATTAATACGAAAACTTATTTGATACTTCCGAAAATAGTTGCTGCGCTGCTCATGATCCCGCTGCTGGTGATTATTTCCATGTTGCTGGGTATCTGGGGGGGCCGGCTGGCGGGAGTTGCTTCAGGAATCATTTCCGGCAACATCTTTGATAAAGGCCTGCTTGAATTTTTTGTGCCCTATAATGTAATTTTTGCATTGATTAAAGCGTATGTATTTGCCTTTATCATTTCCAGTGTGCCCGCCTTTTATGGTTATTATGTAAATGGAGGAGCCTTGGAGATCGGCCGGGCCAGTACCAAAGCGGTAGTAGTAAGTTGCATATTGATATTATTTGCTGATTATATACTATCAGCCTTACTGCTGCCCACATAAGAATATTCATGATTGAAGTAAAAAACATAAAAAAAAGTTTTGGGGATAAAACGGTGATACAGGATGTCAGCGCTGTAATGAAAGCAGGGCAATGCAACCTGATCATCGGCACCAGCGGCAGCGGCAAAACCGTGCTGATGAAATGTATGGTCGGCTTATTTGAAC
>JBGPKR010000197.1:0-5897 GCA_041486045.1 Chitinophagaceae bacterium
CAGCATCTGCTTTTGTTCTTTTCTTAAAGAATCAAAAGCCGCCTGGCTCATGATTAATAATTTTTCTCCTTTATTATTTTTTACCGGCAACATATTGCCGGCAAACCGGTGCATCTGTTCTCTTGTGATCGCAATGATACTGTGACCGGTTGACTCCAGCAGTTGCCGCACCGCTATCAGTTCCCATTCTTCATCAATAGCCTCTTCACAAAGAATTGCAAAGTTTTCGCCGAGGCTCATCACGACGTTTGTATGATACACCGGCCTTCCATTCTTATCGGTAGCCAGGAAAACAATCGCCTGGTAGCCATTGGTAGCGGCAAATTTTTCCAATACGGAGAGGTTGGTTCTTTCCGATACTGCCGCATAGATCATTTTATTATCATGATCCATCACCATGCTGCCGGTTCCTTCCAAAAATCTTCCTTCTGCTTCAAATTCACTCCAGTCCTGTACATCCTTTACCACAAACTTATCTGCCAGTGTTTTTAAAATATCATCTCTTTTCTCAGATCGCCGGTTGGGAGCATACATGGGAAAAACAGCAATAATACCATCCGGCGAGGTGCTGAGCCAGTTGTTGGGAAAAATGGCGTCAGGTTTGACGGGTTCTTTTGTATCATCAATCACCATCACATCAATATCATGCTTTTGCAGTGTTTGTACCATGTTATCAAATTCCAGCAAAGCTCTTTGTTGTAATTCTTCTTTACTTATGCCCGGGTTTGATTGAAAATAATTGTTGGCAGCCGTTTCTTCATTGAATCCAAAAGCAGCGGGGCGTATCATTAATATGGTTGATGCGATGGGCAGTGTGGTTGTTTTGGCAGAATGCAGATTATTATGAAGGGGGCGCGGTTTAAGATCGTGTCACCCCTGTAAAGTATCAATTTTCCCGGCCAGTTTGTGGTCTTTATCCGTAACAACATCCCCGGCGCTATGTGTGGATAACCAAATTTCGACACGGTTGTAAACATTCGTCCACAACGGATGATGATCCATTTTCTCGGCTTCAATGGCCACTCTTGTCATAAAAGCAAAAGCTTCGCTGAAATTTTTGAACTGAAATTTTTTATACAGTTTATTGTCCTTTTCTTCCCACATACCGGCTACTTGTTTTTAGTTGTTGGTTAATTCTCCTCAAAAAACGAGATGCTCTTTGTTCTTTATCTTCTCATTTGTCAATTCTAATACCAGTTGTACACTGTTGATCGCTTTGATGGTCTGAATCGTTTCCTGTAATGATTCATCACTTACTTCATCTCCTTTCATCAGCCACAAAAAATCAAGGTGCTTGAATTCGGGTAATAAATATTCGCCGTCAAACTGGTTATTGTAAACATAGTGCGACAGGAAGCGGGTTGGCTCACAATACTCGTAAACGGTAAAAAAATAACTCCGCTTTTTTTTGGTAAGCTGTATTTCCAGGTCGTTATTGATGCGGAAGTTGAGGCCAATAGTGCTGTTGAGGTGCCAGCAAAACTGGTAATCTTTCACCGGGGCCATAATGCCAAGCAGACGGGTATCGTCAAAAAAAACTTCCGTTAGTCCTTTGGTGTCAAGAATAAATTTGCTGCTGCGGTCTGTCATAGTCAAATTTGCTCCTGTAAATTACAAATTAGAATTCAACCGTGACCACCAAAGTTTCATTTCCTCTTTTAAATTTTACTTTGGTCTTTTCTCCTTTCTTGAATTTACCCAGGGCCTGCATATAGTTTTCCAGCGAAGAAATATTGTTTTCCCCCAACTGAATAATAATGTCTCCTGCTTGTAGTCCGGCTTTCTGCGCCGGTTTTCCGTCAGTTACCCCATCGGCCCTTACTCCCGTGCCCGCAAATGTATAATCAGGCATAATGCCCAAAGAAACGCTGAACCTGGCAGATGTAGTGGTTTGTGTTTCCCTTGTTTTAGTAAAAGCAAGCCGTGGTTTATTGTTTAGAGATTCTATAACTGAATAAATATGCTGAATAACAACCTGCTCACCGGCATAATTGATTTTATCAGCATCATCAGACGGTTTGTGATAATCAGTATGCAGGCCGGTAAAATAAAATAGTACCGGAATGTCTTTTCTGTAAAAAGAAGTATGATCGCTGGGGCCGGTGCCGCTGCTGTCAACTTTGATTGTTAATGACGGAGCAGTTTTCTTTACATTGTTCGGAAGATTAAAATAGTCTTTGCTGATAACAGTTGACCATTCCGGTGATGTTCCATATCCGCTAATGGTTAGTACTTTGCTGCTGTCATTCAGCCTTCCCACCATGTCCATATTAATCATGTAATTGACTGTCTTCAGGTCAATCGTTGGATGCTCTGTAAAATATTTTGATCCAAACAATCCCAGTTCCTCTCCTGAGAATGCAATAAAGAGATAATTATTATTTGTAGCATCGGATGACTTTAATTTTCTTGCCAGTTCAATCAATGCTGCTGTGCCGCTTGCATTATCATCAGCGCCATTATGAATAGCCGGCTCCTTGGTTGTGTTTCTTGAATTTCCGTCTTCTCCGTAGCCCAGGTGGTCATAGTGTGCACCAAGGATTACTGTTGTAGCGGCGTCGTTATCAATATAGCCAATCACATTGTGTCCAATCCTGTTCTTTTCACTAATCGATGTCCTCAGTTTTATATTTAGTGTGGCTATTTTATCTGAAAAGTATTTTTTTGCAGCCTCCTTTGAAACATATACAGCAGGAATAGGTAATTTTTCTGATTTGTCTTTTGGGTCAAATACCAGTTTATCATCAATGGATGATGTGTTGTAAAAAATCATGGCGATGGCGCCTCTGTCGTTTATTCCTTTAAAGTTATTGCGGATATAGTCAATAAGGTCAAAATGAGGATTGTCCTTATTTGCTTCCAGTGTTTCTTTTAAATCAATAAACCAGGGCATGCCGACTTCCTGAAGAGTAATGGATGGCAATGCTTCAATTTTTTGGTCGGAACTGAATGGAAAAATGAAAAAATCTTTCCCTGTTTCTAATTTATTACCGTCGATGATAAATTCTGTACTGGCATCCATTTGTTTGCCATCATTTACGGGAAAGCTTTGGGGATAATATTCTGTTCCTTTTGGCTCCAATCCAATTTCTTTGAATTGGCTGATGATATATTGCATGGCCAGTTCTTCTCCTTTTGTTCCTGTTCGTCTTCCTTCCAGTTTATCATCGGCGAGGTATCCGATGTGGGCTTTGAGATTATTGACCGTTTGTGTATCGGTTTTGCTGATGTTTTTTGGCGAAGAACAAGCAGCCAGTAAGAATACTATTAAAAGTGGTTTTGAAAAATAAGAATACATAGTTGGTTGTTGTGTAGCAAAGTTATTGGAGTGTTGACACCCGATCTGTTATTTAATGTAAAATTTTATCGTTGCAGTTATGCGGCCTCACCCCAGCACGATTTATTAATGGTTGGGACCCGCATCCCCTCCCCGGCCTGAGTGGGGAAACAGGCTTTACAAATATCGGAGTCCTCGTAGGGTGAGGCCAGATGAACAATGAACCGAACGATGGGTGCCAAAATCTTCTCCCGGTACAGTTGTTTTAAAATCGCAATTCGTAAGGTTGTTTGCCTTTGCCATTTTACATTTGCTGACTTTGCATAAAGGTGAAAAACGATAAGCTCTATATTGCTTTGGTGGGTAATCCCAACAGTGGAAAAAGTTCCCTTTTTAACTGCCTGACAGGGCTACATCAAAAAGTTGGCAATTTTCCCGGTGTAACGGTTGATAAAAAAACCGGAATCACTTTGTTGGCCGGTAAACAGGCTGCCGAAGTGATTGACCTGCCCGGTACTTACAGTCTTTATCCCCGCAGGCAGGATGAATGGGTAAGCTATAAAGTGTTGTTGAAACAGGATGCCTCTTTGAAAGCTGATGTGGTGGTGGCTGTAGCAGATGCCAGCAGCCTGAAACGCAACCTTCTTTTCTGCACCCAGATAATTGATTTAAAAGTGCCGGTAGTAATTGTCCTTACGATGATGGACCTGGCCCGGCGAAAAGGAATCAAGATTGATATAGCTGCGCTGGAAAGAGAGCTGGGCGTTCCTGTGCTGGCAGTAAATCCCAGGAAAAATAAAGGTATTGCTGAATTAAAAAAAGCAATTGTGCTAACTGCACAGCAATCCTACAAAATGCCGGTCAGGGATTTTATTGATAATAAAGCGTTGGCCGAATCTTCCGTTACTGAAATAAAACAACAGTTCCCTGAATTAAGCGATTACACGGCTATTCATTATCTCATCAATCATGAATCATTTGGTTTGAATGAGACCATGCAACAAACCATTGAAAGTATAGAACAAAAAAATAATTTTAACCCCACCAAAACACAGGCAGAAGAAATTCTGCAGCGATATGGCCGCATCAAACATATCATGAAGCAGTCCGTATCTGAACCCGGCCCTTTGCAAAAATCTTTATTTACAGAAAAGCTGGATAATGTCTTGTTGCACCGCCGCTGGGGTTATATAATTCTGTTAGCGGTATTATTTCTCTTATTTCAAAGCGTATTCTGGCTTGCGCAATACCCGATGGATTGGATAGAATTGGGCTTTGCCAAACTAAGCCAGTTTCTTTCTGTTTCATTGCCCGATAACCGATGGACCGACTTATTAATAAATGGTTTGATAGCTGGCATGAGCGGCATACTGATGTTTGTGCCGCAGATTATGATTTTATTCGGTTTGATTACGTTGCTGGAAGATTCCGGCTACATGGCCCGTATCAGTTTTTTGTCGGACAGGCTGATGCGGAGTGTGGGACTCAACGGTAAAAGTGTGATGCCGATGATCAGCGGTTTTGCCTGTGCTGTACCCGCAATCATGAGTGCCAGAAATATAGAAAACCGGAAAGAAAGGTTGTTGACGATTCTTATTACACCGCTGATGAGTTGTTCAGCTAGATTACCCGTCTATACCATTTTAATTGGCCTTGTTATTCCCAAGACATTCCTGCTTGGTTTTCTTGGAGTGCAGGGCCTGGTGATGATGGGTTTGTACTTATTGGGATTAGTGATGGCCCTGATCGTTTCTTATGTTGCAAAATGGTTTATTAAGATAAAAGAAAAAAGTTTTTTTATCCTTGAATTGCCTACTTACCGTTCACCGAGGTGGGGCAATGTTTTGCCGGCAATGATCAGCAAGGCAAGAATTTTTGTTTTTGATGCCGGCAAAGTAATTATGATAATCAGCCTTGTGCTATGGGCGCTTTGTTCATTTGGACCTGGCAATAAAATGCAGCAGGTTTCACAAAAATATGAGCAATTGAAATCGCAACCGGGGGCCAATACGGAACAACTGGGCAAAGAATATCAAACAGCGAAGCTTGAAAATTCTTACGCCGGCATTTTAGGCAAAACAATTGAACCGGCTATTTCTCCTCTTGGGTATGACTGGAAGATTGGGATTGCCCTGATCACTTCATTTGCTGCAAGAGAAGTATTTGTTGGCACTATGGCTACGCTGTACAGCGTGGGTGAAGATGAAAAAAAAGGAAGCCTTTTGCTGAAAGAAAAAATGAAAGAAGCGGTACGGCCTGATGGAAAACCGGTTTTTAATCTTGCGTCCGGTTTATCGTTAATGATATTTTATGTTTTTGCGATGCAGTGCATGAGTACTCTGGCTGTGGTAAAAAGAGAAACTAGGGGATGGAAGTGGCCGATCATCCAGTTGACATATATGACCGGGCTGGCTTATTTGATGAGCTTGCTGGTGTACCAGTTTTTTAAATAATCCTATTTTCGGTTGGACAGCGGTCAAATTAATTATTCTTATTTGTGAGATTCTTATATTTCGTGGCTAACTCTTATTTCATATTCATATAATCAATTACCAGGTCACAAAAGGCTTTGATGCCTGTTTTCATTCCGCTTTCATCAATAAAGAAATCGGCCGTATGG
>JBGPKR010000198.1:0-5844 GCA_041486045.1 Chitinophagaceae bacterium
CACATAACCTCTTGCTGCCATCGGCGCCGGTGCCACCCATGCTGCTTTTCTTTTTTGCAATTCTTCATCACTGATGTCAAGATGTAATTTTCTTTTCTCTACATCCAGCTCTATTATATCACCATCTTTTACAAAAGCTAATGTACCGCCAATGGAAGATTCCGGCGAAACATGCAACACTACCGTACCTGCGGCAGTGCCACTCATTCTTCCGTCAGAGATACGGATAATATCCTTTACTCCTTTGCGGATCATTTTTTCCGGCAGATCCACATTGCCCACTTCAGGCATACCGGGATACCCCACCGGCCCAACGCCTTTCAAAACAATCACAGAATTTTCATCAATATCTAAATGGGGATCATCGATCCTGGCATGGTAATCTTCCATGGTTTCAAACACCACTGCTTTACCCCGATGTTTCATTAATGTTTTTGTGGCAGCAGATGGTTTGATGATGGCGCCGTCTTCACATAAATTCCCTTTTAAGACAGCAATACCTGCTTCCTTTTGTAAAGGAATGTCAACAGAGGCAATCACTTCACGGTTATAACATGGCGGGTTCATATTATTCTCACCTATGGATTTCCCATTTACAGTAATTACCTCATTATGCAAATACCTTTTCAGTTCATGGATGACAACAGGCAGGCCGCCGGCATAGTAAAAATCTTCCATCAAATATTTACCTGATGGTTTTAAATTGACCAGCAAAGGGATCTTGCTGCCGATCGTATCAAAATCATCTAATTTTAATTCTACTCCGATCCTTCCTGCTATTGCAAGCAAGTGTATAATAAGATTAGTAGAACCGCCCACAGCAGCATTTACTATAATGGAATTCTCAAAGGCTTTTCTTGTAAGGATCTTAGAAATTTTCAGGTCTTCTTTTACCATTTCCACAATTCTTCTTCCTGAGAGTTGTGCCATTACTTTCTTTCTTGAATCCACTGCAGGAATAGCTGCTGCGCCGGGTAATGTTAATCCCAAAGCTTCCACCATGCAAGCCATCGTTGAGGCAGTGCCCATGCTCATGCAGTGTCCCTGGCTTCTTGCAGAGCCTATTTCTGCTTCATGGATATCTTCTGCAGTATAATTTTCCACCAGTGTTTTTTCTTTCACCATCCAATTGAATGAACCGGAGCCTAAGCATTCGCCTTTGAAACGACCATTCAGCATTGGTCCACCCGGAACAACGATCGTTGGGAGATCAACACTACAAGCACCCATCAGGGTACTCGGTGTTGTTTTATCACAACCAGTCAGCAACACCACCCCATCAATAGGATTGGCTCTTATACTTTCTTCCGTATCCATACTTGCCAGGTTCCTGAAAAGCATCGTTGTCGGACGCATGATCGTTTCACCCAAAGAAGTGACCGGGAACTCCAATGGAAAACCGCCTGCTTCGACCACACCCCGTTTCACTATTTCAGCAAAATCACGAAGATGGCCATTGCAGGGAGTTAGCTCACTCCAGGTGTTACAAATGCCTATAACAGGTTTGCCTTTGAAATAATCATCGGGATAACCCTGGTTTCGCAACCAGGAGCGATGGACGAAACCCATCTTGTCATCTTTGCCAAACCAGTCGTAGCTTCTTAATTTCTTACTCATGTTTTTTATTTTGCCTGCCTGCCGAAGCAAAGCGAAGGTATGGTTACCAGCTTCAGTTCCCTGGGCATCTTCATTGCCTTCGATTCTTCCAGTGGAAGAATCGCACTCTTCATCTTTCTGTTCACTATTCAGCAATGTTGAACCCCTACGGAGTTCTGATCATATACCTGTTAACCTTACTACCGGCATTTAGCTCCTGCGGAGCTTATACTTTCTCATTCCTCATTTATTATTCCTTATTATTCATTCTGCCTTAATAAGGCTGTCGCACACCAAAGTACCGGAGCTTGCCCGTGAAAATCGCCGGTCAATCTTTTCCTGTCCAAATAATATTGCCGGTTATCACCTGTGCCGGTTCCTTCACATATATCTGTCAGTTCTGCTTTATCATTGATATAACCTGTTAATGCCAACCATGCTTTACGGGCAGCATTTCCATATTTCTTTTTATCCAGCCAGCTATTTTTTACCCCTGTTATCATCGCAAAGGCAAACATGCCGGTGGAAGAGGTTTCTTTCCATGATGCTGAGTCATTAACCAGTTGCCGCCACATGCCATCTTCTGCCTGGAATTGAAGCAGCGAAGCCATCATTGATTTATACCCTTGCATTATTCTTGTGCGATCAGGATTATTTTTTGGCAAAACCCTTAATAATTCTGTCATACCTGCTGCCATCCATCCATTGCCTCTTCCCCAGAAGAAAGGAGATGCAGGTGCATGATAAAATAACCCATTTGGTTTTTGCAATGAATCCAAATACAATACCATCTCTTTTGCCGCCCGGTTGATATATTTTGTATCGCCTGTTGCGTTATATGCCTGTGCCTGCACCAGGGTGATCATATACATATCATCGATCCACAGTCTTGTCTGCCAGGTATAGCCTTTATTATAATAATCCCATGAAGCAGGAACTACTCTTGGTCCTGCTGGCTTACTCCATTGCGTATCTGCATACATTTTTCCAAGATCAAAATAAGACTGCTGTTTTGTTTGTAAATAAATTTCAAAAGCGAGGGCTCCAAAAACCGTATAGTCGACATGATCCGGAACGGGAAGCAAGGCAGTGTCTTTATCAAATAGTGGAGTAAATCTTTCAATCAATTTTTTTCTTAGTTCTGCATCTTTTGTTTCACGGGCAAATGTCAGTGCCCCGTACCAGGTGCAAACTTCGAAATAGGGAATATGTAATTTCGTATTGAAACCATACACTCCATGTGCTGATAACAGAAACCGTTCAGTTACATTTTTCCCAATTTCCTGCGGAGACCTGCCGGCAGGCCAGTTTTTAAATACCGGCTGCGCCGCTGAAATAGTTGCCAGCAGGCTTGAGAAAATAAGAATATTGACTCCGGGTCTTTTAAGCATCTAACTTTTTATTTCAATTCTATTTCCAGTGTGCATCGCTTCATAAATAGCTGTGATGAAGTTCATATCCCTTCTCCCCATTTCACCGGGAACAATGCTTGGCCGGTTGTTCTTTATGGCCAATGCGATCCCATCCATCTGTCTTGCCTGTTGCGACAGTTTAGGAAAAACAATTGCTTTTCCATCAGATATGGTTCCTTTCAAACCTGTATAGTTAAATGCAGGCCGCAATTCAAACCAGCCGTTTTCCTCTTCGACCTTCAGAAAATTCATATTTTCAGAATAACTGGTACGACATTCAGCAATTAATCCACCGGGCATTTCCAGTTGGAAATTAAGTGTCTCTTCAATGTCAACGAATTTTTCTTTATCAGAAACGGGAAGCGATTGGGCGGTAACGGCCACCGGCAACATACCGGTGACATAGCAAACTGCCTGCAAACAATAAATACCCACGTCCATCATCGGGCCACCGCCTGAAAATTTTTTATTTAACCGCCATGCTCCTTTTTGCCCGATGAATGAAAAGGATGAACTGAGTTTTTTTATTTCACCATACACTTTTTCTGTACCCAATCTTGTCATTTCCAGGTGATACGGATCGAAGTGAAGCCGGTAGCCGATGGATAAAAACTTTTTTGCTTTTTTGCAGGCCGCAATCATTTTATCGCATTCTTCCAATGTGATCGCCATTGGTTTTTCGCAGATCACCTGTTTGCCGGCTTCCGCGGCCCGGATCGTATATTCTGCATGCATCGAATTCGGCAACACCACATATATAATATCAATGTCAGGATTGTCTTTTATTGAATCATAGTTGTCATAATTGTAAATATTTTTTTCAGGGATATTGTATTTCTCTTTCCAGGCAGCGGCTTTGGAAGGAGTGCCGGTTACAATACCGGCGAGATAACAATGTTCAGTCTGCTGAAGAGCCGGCGCTAACTGCCCGCCTGCATAACTGCCCAGTCCAACCAATGCAATACCGAGTTTACCATCTTGCCTGTTGTTCATTTTTTTCTTTTTTGAGTTTTCATCACTGCAGGTTGAGTATGCTGAAAGCAATGGAATACTCATTCCCGCTATGCCGAGGTTGTACAGGAACTTTCTTCTTGATTGATTGTTGCCTTCCATAAAAGGGTCATTTAAAATATCTCGCAGCAAATTCAAGAAATGTTGGCCAGTTGGGTACAGGAGTATGTCCTGCACTGTGCTGGCGAAATGCGATCTCGCCTTCGAGCAAGCCTGTTTCCACTTTTGGAATTTCCGTTGTTCCCAGGTCTTTTTTGCCAAGCAACGTATAAACTGGTCCCGCTGCAACGGCTGCCATGAACATTCCTCTTGCATCTACCCATCCATCGCCTTTTTCTCCTGCACTGATGAACACCGGTCTTGGTGCACACATGGCGATCAGTTCATGTGAATCAACCGGCATATCGCCCCAGTTCAATGGCCCCGCATATTTAATGAAGTTGCCTGCCATCCAATGATATTCACCACTACTTGCAACATTTTCTACGATCTCTCCGGCATTTCTCCGGTGCAGTTTTGCGCCGCCTTCACCTGAGGAGCTAACAAAGGCAGTAGCAAACCTTGCATCATAAGCTAATGTTACCAATGCTGCCTTGCCATATCTTGAATGACCTTCAATGGCTACTTTCTTTGCATCCACTGATTGATCTGTTTCAAAATAATCCAATACACGGCTGGCGCCCCATGCCCATGCTCTTAAACTTCCCCAATCATCCGGCTTGCGGCGCTGACCCTTGTTCATCAAACCAATAATTCCCTGTGTCAGTCCTGCACCATTATCAGCCTGGATGCTTGTTGGAACAAGTTCTGCATAGCCCCATCCTCTTGCAAGGCATTGTTGCTGCCACGATGGGGGCTGTGGTTGATTATTATTTGCAGGTTGTTGTGGAAAACGGAAACCGGGAGGAAACACAAAACCGAATTCCATGATAACAGGAACAGGAGCTTTTCCATCAGCAGGAACAGACAACGTCAGATCGATATTAACAGTAATAGCCGGGTACTGTGAATTATCAACATGCCCGAGCAATCTTTTTGTATGTACTTTAAAAGTTCCGTTCATCTCCATGGTATCTTTCAGCACTTCCCAGTTTACTATTGGGGTATTCTTTGGAATTCTTCCGTAGATCTCCCTGTCAAAATCTTCAACGATCTCGGGCCTTCTTTTGTTCCACCATGTCTTTGCATCTTTCACTTTCTTCCCGTTCTTCAAGGTCAATGCATCCGGAAGATTGGGGTAAGGATTTGCCTTTGTTTCATCATAATTGGCGGCATTGGGAGCTTTCGGATCGTTTCCATTGGCGCCGGGTCTTATTTTAGTAATATTCAATTGTGACAACATCTGGTTGTAATCATCCTGTGTTGCTTTTTGCATGGTCGCTCTCACATTATCCCGGTATTGCCAGTCTTTAATATGCTGAGCCACTTCTATCATCGGAGCGATCATGATGTCTTTTTCATTTTGCTTTAAGTAAGAAAGGAACTGCCGGTGAGCCGCCACCGAAACATCTAATGAATTGCCTCCTCCCACACCATGAAAAAGAATGACCAGCAATGAATTTGTCTGCATCGCTTTCTTCACCCATTCGATCATTTCTTCCGCTGTATTATTATTCACCATGTAACAATCCACATTATACAGATCCACTTCATTTATTTTATGCATCTCGTTTCTTACCGCTCTTGCCGCTACAAAATCATTTTTTAATTTGTCAATAAAAGAACTATCACCGATCTTCATATCGCCGCAGGTAAATGCGAAAGTTCTTTTTGTTTTACCATCCAAAGCCTGCAAAAACACAGTGGTCATTCTTATTTCATCCAG
>JBGPKR010000199.1:0-5726 GCA_041486045.1 Chitinophagaceae bacterium
AAGAACAGCAACAGGGGCAAAAAGAGGCATGTTACTTTTTTTGGAACAGCAACTGCGGCAAAAATCAAGTTGGTCCCCATCGTGGCCCAACGGCACAACAGGCTAAAACTTAATAAACGATTGAGTTGTTTTCAACAGATCCCCCGTGATCCCGATCAATTGCAAATAATATTTTCCCGGTGCCAACAAGCTTACTTCGATGTTAAACACATTAGTACCCAGTGAAACAGAATAATACTCCCTTTTTACTTCCCTGCCGGCATTATCGATGATCTTCACCCAAGCCGTTCCTGCTCTTGCCGCAGTAATGAAAACCTGCATATTATCATGTGCCGGATTGGGACGTAAAACCAAAGAGAGCCCCAAACTAATATCAATAGTTACTATGCCGGAGTAAATATTGGGGCCACTCGTACGCACCAGTTTGAGCCGGTAATAGAGTGGTGACACATTCAAGACGATCACATCCGGATCTGTAAAGTAGTATTGGTGGATGCCCGGTGTATTGTAAGGAGCAACGGTTCCGATATCTGTAAAGCTGATACTATCAATGCTTCTTTGTACCACAATATTAACCAGGTTATACTCATTGATCGTTTTCCAATCCAGCAACACATCATTGTTTTGGAGGTGGCCGTTGAATTCAAGGAAGCTGGTTATCTGGGGTGAACTTGTATTTACAACAAATAATTCTTCATTGATGCTGTCAGTACTTGCCTGCACGAACAACAGTTCATTTGCACTCATTATGGATTTACCCCGATACGAACCACCGGTGCCGGGAACAATTTCAATTAGCATGTTGGTACCGTTTGCCGTACCGTCACTCATCCAAAGTTCTTCACCATGAATACCATCATTGGCAGAAAAATAAAGCTTATCATTGATCATTGAAAAAGGGGATTGACCATAAAGATCACCCACTAAACCACTTCCCGGTCCGGGCCACATATCTTTCATTAATTGCGTACCTGCTGTTGTTCCGTCAGTCGTCCAGAGTTCCATTCCATGTTCCTGATCCATCACCTGGAAACAACATTTGCCATTTATAACACTGAAATTGCATCGGAAATTTGCTGATGCAGTACTGTTGTAAATCGTTTTGATCACATCAGTACCTGCTGTGGTACCATCACTTTTCCATATTTTGAAACCATTTACATAGTCTGCTGTATGAAAGATCAGCATGTTATTGTATGCCCTTAATTCAAAAGGATAGTTGTAGCCGGATACTGTAACGATAGTCTTGATCAACATCGTACCCGCCGATGTGCCATCTGTTTTCCATAGTGCCAGGCCATTGGACTGGTCACGGGCAATGAAAAAGATCGTGTTGCCCATTTTTGTGATTTCCGATGGAAAACTTGAATTAGATCCGGGTATCATGTCTTTCACTATAACGGTTCCTGCAGCAGTGCCATCACTTTTCCATAGTTCTACACCATTCTGGGGTTCAC
Organism: Chitinophagaceae bacterium; assembly: GCA_041486045.1. GTDB lineage: Bacteria > Bacteroidota > Bacteroidia > Chitinophagales > Chitinophagaceae > JJ008. The sequence continues at coordinate 1,458 of JBGPKR010000199.1, forward strand.
CAGCCGAAAAATAGAAAACCCCGTTATCAAAAAATGCGTTTCTGATATTACTGGGGTTGAGGCCCGGGTTAATATCTTTTATAAGGGTGATTCCCGTCCCGGTCCCGTCGCATTTCCAAAGTTCAGTTCCGTGTATATTATCAGTTCCAATCAAATACATGGCATTATTCATACTACCGAGGATAACCGGGTAAAACCCATAGAGGCCCGGGTTCATATCCTGAACCATTACGGTACCGGCGGCAGTGCCATCGCTTTTCCACAACTCATATCCGTTCACGCCATCATCCCCGCTAAAAAATAAAGTGCCGTTAAAATTGTAAAGATCCCTGGCAGAAGAAAAACCGGTAAGTACGGGATTGATATCTTTCACCATCACAGTCCCTGCCTGCGTACCGTCACTTTTCCATAATTCATTTCCGTAAACACCGCCATCCCATGCTGTAAAAAACAGTGTACCATTCACCATCGTTTTATTGGCAATATCGCTGTATGCAGTTCCTGCATTAATATCTTTTATCATTACCGTGCCTGCAGCAGTTCCATCAGATCTCCACAACTCCTTCCCGTGTATGTAATCATTGGCACAGAAAAAAACATTCCCGTTTGCGTTAAAGAGATACAGGAGTTCGCATCCCTTAATTCCGGTTGCAATGTCTTTCACCATCGAAGTTCCAGCGGCGGTTCCGTCACTTTTCCAGGGTTCAATGCCGAAGGCAGTGTCATTACCCAAAAAATATAAGTTGGAGTTTACCTTCACAAAGTTATACCGGTCCAGTCCGGCTGTAACCGGGTTCACATTCGGTATCACAGTGGTACCTGCTGATGTACCATCGGATCTCCAAAGTCCCGTAGCGCTGGTAGCTGTATTAAATGCTTCAAAATATAATATCCCATTCATCTCCAGCAGGTAAATAGGATTGCTTGAAAATTGACCCGGAGCAAGATCTTTCACCATGGTTGTACCTGCCGCCGTTCCATCGCTTTTCCAAAGTTCATAACCCTGGTTTGCGTTTTGCGCAGAAAAGTATAAAGTATTACCAATAACAGTTAACTCCGACGGATAACTATAATTACTTCCGGGATTGATATCTTTTACCATAACTGTTCCGGCAGCGGTTCCATCAGTTTTCCATAATTCATGTCCGTTCACGCCGTCATTTGCCCTGAAAAATAATTGGCCGTTCATGTTGATCATTTGATCAACTTCTGCGGATCCCGTGGGGTTGATATCTTTTACCATGACCGTATTTGCCGCAGTTCCGTCCGTTTTCCAAAGTTCATCATATGTATGACTATCATCTCTTGCGCTGAAGTATATCCAACCATTGATAGCCACAAATGCAGTGGGGAAAGTTTGCCATGGCGTGAGTTCGATATCTTTTACCATTACAGTACCGGCGCTGCTGCCATCGCTCTTCCATAATCTGGGACCGGTAGCGCCTTTGGCATAAAAATAAAGCGTACCATTAATATTAGTGAGGTAGGAAGGGATGCCGGATGCAATACCGGGATTAATGTCTTTCACCATAACGGTACCATTGCTTGTACCGTCCGTTTTCCAGAGTTCCCAACCAGCATTACCATCATCGGCCCCAAAAAATAACTGGCCATTCATTACAGCCCAGTCACCGACAGCTGAATTATATATCCCAACAAATATGTCTTTTAATAAAATAGTTCCTGATGCCGTGCCATCCGTTTTCCAAAGTTCCATTCCGTTGGTAACTGTGGTAGCCCAAAAAATAAGATTATTACCCAGCATTCCCATGGGAGCTGGTATTGCATATCCATGCGAAGGGCTGGCATTGATATCTTTTAGTAAACTAAATGACTGACTGCTGGCATTGCCGGAGAAAGCGATAAAAATAAAAAGGATTAGTACTGTTCTCATAAACAGGAGTTGAGCATTCTTGCTTTGGCTGGTAAAAGGTACAAAAAAAAAAGTAACCTGCCTGCCGGCAGGCAGGTAAGGAAGTTTTTACGATCCGTGAGCTGCCCGTCGAAAGAAGTGGGTAGTGGGGAAGAACACTTAAGCCAGTTGGTAATATTTAAAACATTGGTGAACTTAATTCAAACGGCTGGTGGAGATACTTCGACCACCGCCGTTGGCGGGGCAGGCAAGCTCAGTACAGCAACCGTGGCGTGCTGCTTTTTATTGAACACCCGCCAGGGCGGAAAGTTATCGGCCCGGCATAACGTTTGACCGGGTAGGGCGTTAGAAAAGAAACCCCCGTTTCGTATTTGGATTTGGAGACAGAGCCGATAGCTATCGGCTCCGGGCAGAAAAAAAATATTAATGCCATGATGCGTGTCACCACGCATCACTCATATCATATATTTTGAAATTCCGTTGCGTGGAGACACGCAACGGGGCATTTATTTTTTTACGGACACGAACCAAGGCGAAGCGGATGGCTAGTTCATTTCAATTACTTTGCTTTCTGCTTTTGAAAATAATTTATCAATTTCATTTTGTACTTCAATGGTTTTTGCAAGAGCTGTTGCCATTTTGCAATAATGCCCGGGGTCATCCATCTGGCGGCCTTTGCGGTCTTTTAAATATTTTTCCATTGGCTGATAACCACCTACCTGGTAATTCCACACTTCAGAAGAAATATTGTCAAAATACCTTGCTTCATTAATGTAAACTCTCTTAGCTTCCTCATCATACATCGGCTTTTCAATTTTATCACTATCGCCTTTGCCAAAATATTTTGTGGTGGGATGATTGAGTGATTTATGTTTCAACAAATGCAACTCCCCTAATTCCTCACCCAGCTTTGCCAGTTGCTGAAACAAAGTGTAATCTGTAGTAAAAGGAATTCTTGGAAAATCAATCTTTAAGAACTCCGTATATTTTTCCCGGAAAATGTTACTGCACAAAACAGCATAGCAGTAATACATTATTTGTTCAGGCGTTGGCTTCTTTTTGTATGATTTTTCAAGTTGTTCAAAAACTTTGGGAGCTATGTTTGGCTTCTTTCCCTTTTTGCCATATTCTGCTTCGGGTTCGAATAATATCATGGACTGGAGGCCTTTCTTTTTCTTTGTTTCGGCAGGTGGGTACAGGTAGAGGGGGAAAATATAAGTACGTTCTTTTGTTTTGTTGGAAATTGTACAATCGTCTGAAACCTTATCAGACACAAAAGCATGTTGCCATTCAGACAAAGCTGTCTGCCTACAAGTTAGCAGGGCGATATTTTCTCTTAGCATATTCTGCATAACATCAAATCGCATTCTTGCAACAAATATTGGAGAATAGTAAAGAAATCGATTATCAAAAAGACGGTACTGGACTTCAGTAAAATGGTTATTATAATCCTTGTCGATTAATAATTCTTGCCTGGCTTTTTCAAAATTCCAGTATTCTGAGTTCTTAATACCGTATGCCTCAACAAAAAAACTGTTTTCAAACTTTGTATTCCTGAATTGTCTAATTCTGTTTTCAAGATTATGTTTGTCAAATGAAATTACAAACTCATCTTTTGCGGTAACAATACTTACACTATTTACCGGAAAAATTTCATCAACTCTTGGCCACTCATTATAATGCTCTATCTCTTTCGTATTTCTTTTAATGAGAAAATACCAGGGAGTTACGGGTTTTAGTAAAGTATAATCCTTCTGTCTAAATTCTTTTTTCGCCAGCAAACGATATTTTTCTTTTTTATCATAATGGCAATAGCGGTGCCCTGCTGTATGTCAAATACATTTTCATCTTTGCTTCCATCTTCTGCCGTCTCCTTTTTCTTTGAACTACCATGCAGGTCAATAATATAAATTTCATTGTAAGTTTTCATCAGGCTTTGTCTCATCCCACGGAAAGTAGGATTATCAAGATAACTGTGATTAGTGATCATGCCAACAATTCCTTCGCCCGTTTTATTGATTTTCCATTGGGCAAAGCGGAGAAACTTGACATAATCATCCTGTAGCCATTTCGGATTTTTCTCCCCCAAATCTTTACCGTCAATAAAAAAATATTCCTGAAGAATATCACCAATGAATGTTTTTTGCTTAATGCTTGCAATTCTCGTTAGCTTATTAACTTGTTTCACCCTTGCATAAACAGGAACAGCTGTTTTTTTAGATTTATCCCATTTATAATCCTTTATATACTCATCTCCTATCTTAAACTCTCTCACTTCATCGGATTCGTTTGCTGAATGTCCACTGTAAGGGGGATTGCCAAGAATTACAAGAATTGGTTCTTCTTGTTTTACGACTCCAGCTAAGTGACTTTCTTCGCTTAGTGAACCAAGACCT
>JBGPKR010000200.1:0-5695 GCA_041486045.1 Chitinophagaceae bacterium
GACATAAACGCCGGGGTTTTGTTCTATACCATTGATCTTCCCCGTCCATCCTTCATTCCTGGTACTTGTTGTAAAAACCCTTTCTCCCCAGCGGTTGAAAATGCTGAACTCTTTCAATGTGAATTTGAGCCCAAATACAGGTTTGATATCATCATTCTTACCATCATTATTGGGAGTGAATCCTGTTGGCACATATATGCCATCCAGGTCAGCAACGGTAATATGAACAGAATCCTCTCCGCTGCATCCGTTATTATTGATGACGATCGCTTTATAGGTTATATCCTGAACGGGTGAAGCAAAAGGTCTTGCAACAGCAGGGTTACTTAAACCGGTAGCAGGCGACCATTGGTAGCTGGTACCGGGGCCATTGACAAATAACTGAATTTTTTGACCAATAAATATTGTTTGATCAGCGGAAATAGTGACCGGCAGACCTGGCATAGCCACTGTTTTTGTAAGTGAATCATCCAGGCAGCTTGTTGATGTTGTTAGTTTCAATTTGACAGGATAACTACCAGGCTGACTATATGTGTGAGTTGGGCTTATAGCATTAGAAGTAATTCCGTCACCAAAATCCCAGCTATATTGTCCTGCCGCACCTTGTAAGGACGGGTATTTATTGATAAACCTCACATAACCTGAATCACAATCTGCAACAAAATCAAAATCAACATCAGTAAGAATACCTCTTGGTGTAATATTTTTAGACAACTTAATGGACCCGCATGTTAAGCCGGATCTGATTTCAATTCCTACTGTATAGCCTTTGTCAACAGGATTAAATGTATGCACCGGGTTCTGACTATTAGAAGTATTGCCATCGCCGAAATCCCAAAGCCATTGCAGGGGACTGCCCATCGAACTGAATCCCTGGAATTGAATGGTACCGGAGCAACTGTCCAATATTGTATAGGTAAATCCATTATTCGGATCATAAGAAAGATCATTGATAAACGCCGGCAATCCAAGATAAGATGCACCATTGATCAATTGCATCTGCGCTTGCTGGTAATTACATCCCGATCCCTTTGTATCCGGTCGGTTGATGGCGCCAAGAGATGGGGATGGCTGGGCGAGATAAATTTTTCCATCGGGTGCAAGTTGTATCCCCAAAAAACTGGCCGTTCCGGTATTTATAGTTACCCGTGAAGCAAGAATGTTTGCTACAGTTGGCAGGGTGGCTTCCAACTGGTCAATTGCTTTATCAAATGTTCTTACCAGGTACAGTAATTTTGAATCAGGAGAATATTCGCAGGATAAAAACTGGGCATCTGCAAAATCAATTGATCGTGGATTGGATAAAATTCCTGTAGCATTATCGAAATCGAACAGTTGGGCAAAATTGGGCACATTATCAAATATAGGAAAATGTGTCTGGCATAATTGTTTTCCATCCGGACTTACTTTCATCATCCCTGTACTAGCCACTATATCCTGATCCAAAACCACACCTGTATTTGAAACAACCGGGTTTAGCTGTAATCCGTTACAGCCAACCAGCCAGGCCCGGAAAGTGTTTGAACTGTTATCATTTGTAATAACCCATGTGTCTACCCCATTGGCATGACGGGCTGCTGTCAGCCTTTCTGTACCCGGAGCCTGCAATAAAGCATTTTTTGAAATAACGGCTCCATTGCCATTATCTCCACGCATATTAACGACGGAATAATTATAGCCCCTGGCAAAATTATTTTCTACGGCATCTGACGTAAAAATATAATAAATGCTGTCGTTACCGGGAATAGGCACAATGAGGCAGGACTGCACAGAAGAAATATTCCCGGCCAGGTTATCGCCATTCAGCATTACTTCGTGTTTGCGGTTGTAAACAGTTACCCCGTTAGAATAGAAAAGTAACTGCCCGTTCTTATCACAGATGCTGCCGCATCCTTCATTGGCCATCATGGCACTGTTCCCGATTGCAAGAGGAGGCGAAGAATTGAAATCCAATCCACCTTTAAGTCCAAAATACCAGATATTATTTTGCTGTGCAACAGAAGATAGAGATACAAACAGCACAATTATCAATATGTTCTGTGTTTTATGCATGGCTAATGGCAATGAACCAGTCTGATTGTAGACATTTTACGTTCAAAATTGCTGCATTTCCATGGAATTAACAGCATGGGATAACTTTAAGGCAATAAAAAGAACGAATTTTACGATTTTTAGATAAACACACTGCTATTGAGTTGGTTTGGCAGAATATTCTGTATCATTTCTTTGACACTGTCAGCCCTCCGGAGCAGTGCCCAGATACCTGTTCCCTCTGACATCAAATCAAACCTGCACCAGAAAATTTTTAAGGTGGGTGCTGACAGTATAAGGATCGATACACTCAGCATTGTACCCAACTCTTTTTCCATCCAAGCTGTACCCGGGACTGATTACAGGCTCGATTTTGCAAAAGCGATACTGCACTGGATAAAGAAACCTTCCACTGATAGTGTCATGATCACTTACCGTGTCTTTCCTTTCCAGCTAAATTCGGTCGTTCAACGGATGCGCTATGACAGCGTGATGAATAATTTTTATATAAAGCCATTTGAATTTAATGCGGGAGCCAACGACAATCAACGGGGCATTTTTGATTTTGGCACATTGAAAGCCGAGGGAAGTTTTGGCAGGCAAATTGGATTTGGCAACAGCCAGGACGCCGTACTGAATTCGACACTCAACATGCAACTGAGCGGAATGCTGGGAGACAGCATTGAAATACAGGCGGCGATTACCGATAATAATATTCCCATTCAGCCTGATGGGACAACACAGCAACTCAACGAATTTGACCAGGTATACCTGCAGTTTAAAAAAAGGGGCTGGCAACTGAATCTTGGCGATATTGATATCAGGGAGAATAAAAATTATTTTCTGAATTTTTATAAACGTCTCCAGGGAATATCCTTTCAAACCAGCAACAGGATCTCGAAAAACCTCAACTCAAGAACACTGGTCAGCGGCTCTATTGCCAAAGGGAAATTTACAAGAAATGTTTTCCAGGGATTGGAAGGAAACCAGGGGCCTTATCGTTTGACCGGCGCCAACAACGAATTTTTCTTTATTGTACTGGCCAATACGGAAAGGATCTTTTTAGACGGTGAGTCATTACAACGGGGCGAAGACCAGGATTATGTGATCAATTATAATTCTGCAGAAATAACATTTACTCCAAAAAGAATGATCACCAAAGACAGCCGCATACAGGTAGAATTTGAATATGCCGACAGAAATTTCCTGAATGCAAATCTTTACCTGTCACAGGAATTTGAGATCGGTGACAAACTTAAACTTCGTATCGGTGCATTTAATAACAGCGATGCGAAGAATTCGCAGATCAACCAGGCGCTGGACACAAAACAGATACAATTCCTGGCTGATCTCGGGGACAGTATCCAAAAAGCATTTTACCCTGCAGCTGTTATTGACAGCTTTTCGGCGGGAAAAATATTATACGAAAAAATTTATATCCCTCTTGATTCCTTTTATCAATATTCCACCAATCCGGCTGTTGCCAAATACAGTTTATCTTTTGTGGATGTAAAACAGGGCAATGGTAATTACGTTCCTGATTTCAATGGAGCCAACGGTAAAGTGTACCGCTATGTTCCCCCGGTAGCCGGCGTTAAACAAGGACAGTTTGAACCGGTGCAGGTATTGGTAACACCCAAAAAACAGCAAATCGTGAACCTGGGTATTGATTATGCCATCAACAAGAACACACTGCTGAAAACTGAAATTGCAACGAGCAATAATGATGTCAATACATATTCTTCAAAGGACAACGGCGATGACAGGGGATGGGCTGCAAAATTTCAATTAAATAACGAGAGGATGTTACGCCCGGCTAATAAATTGCATCTGAGCACGGGGCTTGACTATGAATATGTGCAGAAAAAGTTTAAACCGCTGGAAAGGCTGAGAAATGTTGAGTTTACAAGAGATTGGGGGCTTCCATTTTCCCTGCAATCCGTAGACGAGAACATTATTAAAGCATCCGCCACTTTAAAAAATGGCATGGGGCATTCTGTTTCTTACCAATTTATCAACTATCACCGTAGTGATCATTACAATGGATGGCAGAATTCAATTCTTCATATGGCAATCTGGAAAGGATGGCAGATCAACAACCAGTTTGTTATTACCAATTTTAATACGTTGAATGATAAGGGGACTTTCCTGAGGCCAACACTTGATCTGAGCAAGCAGTTTAAAAAAATTGATAACTGGCGGATCGGACTCCGGTATGCCCGGGAACAAAATGCAGCCCGGTATAAAGTTTCAGATACATTAATACCGCAGACATTTTCATTTGACAGTTATTCCCTTTACCTGAAATCTGATGAAAATAAAAAAAACAAATATGGCATCAGCTTCTTTACACGGTCTGATAAATACCCGGTCAATAAATCTTTTATCCGGGGCGACAGGAGCCTTAACCTGAACCTGCAAACCGAATTGCTGGCCAACCCGAAAAGGCAATTCTACCTGAATACAACCTTCCGCAAATTAAAAGTGTATGATGCGACGGTATCAAAGCAAAAAGAAGATGAAACTATTCTTGGCCGTGCCGAATATAATATGTCAGAATGGAAAGGATTGCTCAATGGAAATGTTTTATATGAAGTGGGGGCAGGGCAGGAGCAGCGAAGGGATTATGCTTACCTCGAAGTACCTGCCGGTTCTGGTCAATTTGCATGGATCGATTACAACAATGACGGCATTCAGCAACTGAATGAATTTGAGCTGGCTGCTTTTCCTGACCAGGCAAAATTTATCCGCATCTTTACACCCACCAATGAATTCATCAAAGCGAATTATATCACTTTCAATTATCGTTTTGACATCAACCCGAGATCAGTATTGGCTTCGCCGGATGTAAAAGGAGTCAAAAGAATTTTAGCAAGACTGAACCTCCTTACTTCATTACAAACAAGCAGGAAATCTATTGCAAAAGGAAATTTTGAATTCAATCCTTTTAAATACGGGCTGACCGATACCGCCCTGATCACATTATTCACCGATTTGCTCAATAGTCTTTCCTTCAACCGGTTCAGCAGTAAATGGGGTTTTGATTTCACGAATCACCGCAACACCGGGAAATCATTGCTGACATATGGTTATGAAAGCCGGAAACTGAACGACTGGCTGATAAAATGGAGGTGGAATATAAGCAGGTCTTTTTCCATATCTGTGAATGGAAAGAAAGGCGCCAATGCCTTATACACGCCTAAATTTGCCAATCGTAATTATCAACTTTCCGTTTACAGTGTTGAACCGTTTTTCACTTTTATTAAAGGGAGTACATTCCGGGTCATAACAAGTTACAGATTCGACAGCAAGAAAAACCTGCCATTGTATGGAGGAGAAAAATCTGTTTCCAACTCCCTGAATATTGAATCAAAATATAATATTCTTCAAAACAGTTCTCTTACCGGGAAATTCACCTTTAATAACATTGATTATAAATTTCCCGCCAATACAACGGTCAGCTATATCATGCTGGATGGATTATTACCCGGGAAAAACCTTTTATGGTCACTAAGCTTCAACAAAAGATTGCTGAATAACCTGGAACTGAGTTTCCAGTATGATGGAAGAAAAGCAGGAACTTCAAAGACAGTGCATATAGGAAGGGCTGCTATTACGGCTTTGTTCTAGAGAACTACGATTTTCATGATTGAGAAGGATTCAA
>JBGPKR010000201.1:0-5687 GCA_041486045.1 Chitinophagaceae bacterium
CGATATCGGGCTTAGCCTGTTGCAACACTGCACTCTCATCACTTCGGTTTTTAATAAATTGCTCAAGCAAATGCTCACCTGATCTATCCTTCATCACCACATGATGATATTCACCAAAGGGATAAACATTGTCAACAAAATCCTGCTTCTCCAGGTCGTTTAACAGATGAAGCATCCTTGTTGACTTAACGGCTAAAAGTGGTTTAGAAAAACTGTTCACAATTCCCTGCGGTGTGTTGATGGAAAGAAATTTCCCATTCTGTATCAAAGCAACCTTGTCACATAACCCTGCTTCATCCATGTATGGGGTGGAAACAAGTATGGTGATCCCTTCTTTTCTTAATCCCTTCAGCATCTCCCAGAATTCTTTCCGGCTTACTGCATCAACGCCTGTTGTGGGTTCATCGAGAAATAAAACCGAAGGCCGGTGAATCAACGCACAACTCAAAGCCAGTTTTTGCTTCATTCCACCGGAAAGTTTACCGGCCTTTCTTTTTTTGAAAGGTTCAATCTGTACATAAATATCTTTTATCAGGTCATAGTTTTCCTCAATACTTGTATTGAAAATGGTTGCAAAAAAATTGAGATTCTCTTCGACTGATAAATCCTGGTACAATGAAAATCTTCCGGGCATATAACCCAACCTTTTACGGATAGCTTTGTAATCCTTCACCACATCAAACCCATCAACGGATGCTTTACCGCTGTCTGCCAATAATAGTGTGGTAAGTATCCTGAACAAAGATGTTTTGCCGGCGCCATCAGGACCGATAATACCAAATAGTTCTCCTTTAGGCACAGAAAATGAAATGTCACTCAGGGCTTTGACCTCTTTTTTCTTGCCGTAGGTTTTGATAATATTTTCTACAATAACTGCACTCATTATACTAGTTGCATTCTTATTTTGTTACCAACTGCGGTTCCCTGATCATCGTCTGTGGAGTTTACCCTGAGGTAACGAAGGGTCGCACACTTGTATGTTCGGTAATTCTACTCATCAAAATATTTCGCCCCTACGGGGCTCTGAAAAAAATTGATTCATTTATCCCCCGGATAAATCCGGGGGCTACAATATACCGCCCTTACAGGGCTCCTTTTTCTTCTTCCTACGAAGCCCGACTTTCTTATTCCTTATTTTCTATTTTTTATTCCTTATTTCACAACTTCACCTCCCCGTACATCCCAATCTTTAAATAGCCATCATTTTTCACTTTGACTTTAATGGCATATACCAGGTTGGCCCTCTCCTCTTTTGTCTGAATTGTTTTGGGAGTGAATTCTGCTTTATCAGAAACCCAGATAATGGTACCGTTATACTCTTTGTATTTTTTTGCGCCATCATCAATCATCACTTTCACCGGCTGGCCTATCTTTATTTTAGGGAGCTGTAACCCGGTAACATAAGCCCTGAGATTTAATGCTGACAGATCAGCAATTTTATACAATGCCTTCCCGGCAGATATCATTTCACCTGCTTCTGCATATTTTGTTATTACTGTACCATTGACAGGATTCAGCACCCCGGTTTTTTTCAGAAGATCATCCAACTGGGCAATTTTTTTCTGCAGGGGTTTTTTGTTACTTAAAATACTCCGGTTCTGGGTGGCAATATTATTTTTCTGTACATTGATCTGCTGCCGGGTAACATTCATTTGCCTGTTTGCAAGATCTATCTGTGCATTGATATCATCCAGTTGCTTTCCGGTAGCAGCATCCTGTTTCAGTAAATTTTCAATTCTTGTTTTTTCATGAAGCAGGTTATCCAATTGTGATTGTTGCACAGCAAACTGCTTTTCCAGCAGGCTTACCTGCGGTTCCGCATTAATGGTTTGCTGACCCAGTGATTCAATGGTAGCTTCCACTTCCTCTTTCTGCAGGCTAATGACAGAGGGGTCGATATACCCGACAATGCTGTCTTTTGCAAGCAAAGAACCTTCTTCGATATTTAATGACAATATTTTCCCGTTGGCCATAGTAGATACCACGACCTCATCTGCTTCAAATGTGCCTGAGGCATCAAAACTGTTTCCATTTCCGTTGCAGGATAATACTACTGCTGAACTACCGATAGCTAAGAGTTGGAATATTCGTTTCATATACTTTTTTTAAGTCCTCCCTTTAGGGAGGATTTAGGAGGGTTTATTTTCCTGAAATTGTTTGATAATTTATTTGTGCCTGTAATAATTGTACTTCATGAGTGATCAACGACTGCCTCGACTGGTCCTCAGCATTTACTTCACGCAAATAATCATTGGCAGTGATCACGCCGTTCTCCAGCTGGGCTTTGGCTGCTTCTTTTACTTTTATCCGCAGGTCAATGATCTCTTTGTCGGTTGCAATGAGTTTTTTCAGTTTATCAATCTCAGCATTTTGCTGTTTTAGCTGGGTAGTTGTATTCAGCAGGAAAACTTCTTTCTGAATATCTATCGTTTTTTTATTCAGTTCAATTATTTTCTTTTCTCTTTTCTGTGTGTACAAGCCGCCAAGGGTCCAATTAAACCGAAGACCGGTTATATAAAAAAAATCAAACTCATTTTTAAATAAATTTAATCCGGGTTTTCCATAACCACCCTCCAGAAAGAAACTTGTTTTAGGAAGGTTCCTTGCATGGATAAGGTTTACCTGGCTACCCAGTAATTTATTTTGCGAAGAAAATAAATCCAATTCGGGCCGCCGGATATCATTACTGATCATTTCAGCAACAAATGGTTTTTCTAATTGCAGGTCTTCAGGTAATTGCTGGTTAATGAACAAACTCAAAACATCCACCAGCCCTTTGCGTGAAGACCTTAGTTCAATAGTTCGCTGATCCGCTTTCAATAGTTCAGCCTGGAGAAGATTGAGATTGGATTTAAAAGCTATCCCATTATTCACCTGGGCCTCTACCCGCTTTATACCGTTATTAAGATCGGCTTTAATAAGATCAGCCTGCCTTAGTTGTTCATCAAGAAATAATATCCCCAGGAAAAGCTGACTGATCCTGTCTTTCACTTTATACAACTCCACATCTATTTTTTTTTCTTCAACATCGTTATTTAATTGCTGAATGTTTTTTTGTTGTTTGATCACACCTCCATCATAAATAAGCTGGTTAATATCAGCCAGCACTTTATATTGATCTTTGTCATGTGGATTAATAGTGAACCCCGGTATCGGGATATCGACTTCCGTAACGGCCGATTGATAACTGGCCTGCCCGCTTAAAGAAAATTGCGGCAGAAATCCCTTGCTGAGATTATCAATTGTCAGGCCGGTTGTTTGTTTTATTAATTCCCGCTGTTTGATCAGCGGATAATTCTGTTGCGCCAGGTCGTAGGCCTTCTGCAAACTAAGAGACTCTTGTGCTGGGGAATTATTAATTCCCGCCTGACCGAAGCAGTCGGGCAGGAATAATGAATAACTAATAATTATTATCAATAATCTTTTCATCGTTGTTAATTATTTCTTTATAGAATCAATAATAAATTTTGGGACCTCTGTTCTTCTCTCTTCCATGATAGAACGGAACTGCCCATCACTGAGCCGGAGATTACGGGTCAGCATAGGTTTAGCCACGAAGGGAAAAATGGTCATGGATAAAAGATTCATCAGCAAATGAACCGGGTTGATCCTTTTTATTGTCCCCTTTTTTATTTCCTTCTCTATCTGCTCCAGGAACTTTCCCGGTTTGGGAAGGTTCTCTTTCCCCCAGATCTTATACATGAACTGGTCCGGGTCGCGGTTGATCTCATTCATAACAAACCAGGGCAGGTAGGGATTTTCCTGCATCTCATCAATATATTCGTTCACAAAATTTTCGATCTTTTCAAACAGCGGGGCATCCGAATTGAATATGCCATTTATTTTGGGGAAAAACTTTTGCGCTTCCTCCAGGAAAACAACTTCGAACAACTTATCCTTATCCCTGAAATAATAATGAAGCAACGCTTTATTGATACCCGCTTCATCGGCAATATCCTGCATGCGGGCGCCGGCCATGCCCTTGCTCATAAAGACTTTCCGGGCAGCTGCCCGTATTCTTTCTTCAGCTCCTTTATCTTTCTTTTTAACCATATAGTTTAACCAAATGGTTAACAAAAGTAAATGATTTTAGTTTCCGGCCAAATATTTTTTTTGGAGGGGTAAGAGAATCGGGAGTCTTATTTCTTCAGCGTGTAATTAAATGAAAACTGGTAGATTGGGAGGTAATAATTTATTTCAGGTTTTTTAATGTACTTATAGTAAACTACTTTAATATTTACCAGGTTGTTGATCTCAACACCCCAGGCAAGGGAATAGCCATGATACAGTCCATTGGTTTTTATGCCAGGTAATATGTCCTGGAGCTGATTGGGGTTGGTGTAACAACCGATATACCGGGAAGCAAACCAAAACACTCCAACATTTTTTGCATTGCTACGTTCCCATGCCCCGGTTTGAAAATACAAACCCAGCGAGCCAAATGAATTTAAAAAATTAATGGGCTTACCGGTAGCCGGATCAGTTACCGGGCCGGTTCTTATTCCTGTGAGTATTCTTTCCCCGGTATGGTAAAGTATGCCTGTCCTGGTAACTTTTTTCGGTTTCTTATTAAAAAAAATAACGCCATCTACTGAAATATTGGCCAGGCCGCTTAAGGGGTTAATAAAATTGGTAACAAGTGCATCATTGGAACGCTGGCTATAGCTTTGAGTATTTTGAAAATTATTGGATGATACACCTGAGTATAAAGAAAGCGGCACAGAAAACTTACCCGGCTCTCCGATATATAACCTGATAAACCTTGCCGATGCATTTACCTGGCCGCTGTTGATAATGTCTATAAAACCTGAGGTGAAGATTTCGGGTTTGTAAGATGGAAGCTGATTAGGTGTTACTTTAACGCTATCTCTTTTTTGTAAGGAAGAAACCTCTTTTGTCTGTGCAATGGCAAGGTAGTGCCATAGCCAAAACAATATTGACAAAAGAGGTTTCATTAATATGGGATTGCTTATTTATAAACTTCAGCTTCAACCGAGTAAAAAGTTTTTACTTCAAAATCAGTACCGTTTAAAAGCTTCCACTTTCCAAATGGAATCCAGCGAAATGGATTCAAAGCAGGCGACCTGTAAAGCGTTTCGGCATCAGAAGTTTTTGAAACTGACAATACAGTTCCGCACCCCTCGCTAAATGCCTCCGGAGGCCAGGTTATGCTTATAAAAAAGGAATCAGCCCCATTAAAAAAAAGGTTATTTGAACTAACATTCACAGACAAAACCCTATTTTTTATCAATAAATCTACTTTGGGTGTTATAAGCCTGTTTAAAATGGTCGTGCCGGGTTGGTTGTCAATAGTGTCAGGAAGATAAACACGGAGTAGAAGTGGACCGAAACATTTCCCATACCTTTTAACAGGAATAAAAATC
The DNA here is from genome assembly GCA_041486045.1 of Chitinophagaceae bacterium. GTDB lineage: Bacteria > Bacteroidota > Bacteroidia > Chitinophagales > Chitinophagaceae > JJ008. Next base: position 5,385 of record JBGPKR010000201.1, read on the forward strand.
TTATTAATTTTCAACAATCGAATTGAATTGGGAATAATAATTTTTTGGGCAACATCTCCTATATAATATGGGTAGTCAGTTTTATCCGAAAAAAGCCCGTATCCCAAATCTCCCTTTTGAATTTTTTTATCATTACCTATTACTATGGTGCCATTTGCCTTTTGTTTACCAATAACGACAGGTTTTAATTCTATGACTTTTTGGCTTAGATAAACGATTTTGCCAATTTCTTTTCCGACCAAAATAATATCTCCATAGCCAGCAGAAGTAAACAGTACACTGTCGCCCGGGTTAATTTGCAAA
>JBGPKR010000202.1:0-5648 GCA_041486045.1 Chitinophagaceae bacterium
ATTACTGGTATGCGTTGCCTTTGTTCTTTTAATATTGTTCTGGTATGCCAGGGCCTTTGCACTCCGGGCACAGGACAGGGCTATCCGTTCCGAGGAAAATTTCCGGCATTTCATTCTTACCGGTAAACCTTTTGACAGCAGGTTGAGAATGGGCCAGATCATTGCTCTCCGTTTTGCCAGCGATGAAGAAATGCCTGCATTGGCTAAAAAAGCTGTTGAAGAAAATTTATCTTCAAAACAGATCAAGGAAGCTATCAAAAACTGGCGGGCTGATCATAACAGGGCATAATCAAAGTCCAAACCGGTGAAGAAAATACAGATCCATGTTTAAGAGCCACGGCGATGCAATGGCTGCTGCCCAGATGATCAGCAGGAAAATCTTACCAACAATGGATACATCCTGTACCAGGTGGCGGTGCAGCAGGCTCTTTATTGTTGTCATTATTTTTTCTTCCTTCGCATCATATTCATAAGGTGGTGAAAGCTGTACATCTTTAAATGCCGGGTGTTCTGTAACCAGGATATTCCGGATAGCCCAGTAATCTTTATCAGGCAGTTCTTCATAAGACTTATCCATATCAATGCCTTCCGCCTCAATTTTTTTCTCCACCGATTTTAATTTGGAATCACCAACATACCGAAGCAGCATCATGGCGGGGAAGAGCAATAAAGGATAGAAAGGAGGCTTCATGGCAAATAAAGCAACCCAGCAAAGGAAGCCTGCAGAAAGAAAAACAAATCCCTTGCTTATCCAGCTTTCTTCATCCAGGAAAACACGGTTCAGCAATTGCCCTCCGTCTAACGGGTAAACAGGAATAAGGTTGATAAGATTTAATATGATAAGTGATAAAGAGATGCTGTAAAATGAAATGCCTGAAACTGTCAATGCAGGATTGTTTTCATAAAGCAGGTACATGATAATACCAACGATGATTCCGGGAAGGGGGCCGGCCAGTAAAATAATGGCTGATTCTTTTTGAGAGACCTCTCTTTTGCTTCCTGATACATAAGCCCCGAGCAACGGTATAAAGAAAATGCCGAGATCTTTGTACCTGAAAAATTTCATAGCAAAGAAATGACCCAGTTCATGAAACATCACAATGGCCGTGATCATCAGCAGCATTTTGAAACTGTGAAAAATGTAATAACCCAGGATCAGGTAAAGTGCAAGGCTGAAAAAAGAACGCAACCAGATATTGGCCGTTTGATCAGGCTTTTCAAATTTTGGTGGGTAAACAAGTGCTTCTTCAATTGAAGCATGCGATTCTTCATTATTCCTTTCCGGTAACGTCTCTTCAAAATTCTCCATCAGGTAAAATTAGCCAGAAAAAATTGTTGATAACAAAATTGAAATTTACCCTGGCGTCCCGGCCTTTGCGGCGGGGTTAGTCAGAATTTATAGTTGATAATGAAATTTGCTGCGGCCCTGACGTCCCGGCCGTAGCGTCGGGATTAACTGAAATAGGATTGCAGTTTTTCCAGCAGTTGGACCGGCATGCTGGTCCGTTTCATGGTTTTGGCCTCCATAAAGTATAAAATGATCTTTCCAACAGCCAGCATCTCTTTTTTTTCATTGAATACTTCGTGATGAAATTCTATTTTATGATGCACCGGCAGTTCTTTTAACATGGTTTTAATAGTGAGCAGATCGTCATAAACAGCCGGGCGTAGATACCTGCAATGCACATCAATAACAGGCATCACAATGCCCATCTTTTCCATGCCTGCATAAGTAAATCCAAGTTGCCTGATCGATTCTGCTCTTGCCGATTCAAAGTAAAGGAAGAAATTGCTGTGATATACCACACCCATCTGGTCGGTTTCGGCATAGCGGACCCTTACCTGTGTTTCCGTGATAAACATTTATTTGTCTTTTTCAGGTTCCGATTCAAATGTTAGTTCATCTGCTTCGTTTTTCCGGATAAACCAGCCGCTGATGTCTTTTGAAAAATATAATATCACTAATGCAATAATTGTTTCTATGGCTGCCAGTTTGAATCGATAATTGCTGACAAAATTGTCAGCCGGTTCATGTCTTCTTCCAACCTCCTGTTTAAATGCTTCAAAAAGGTACAATACAATTTGTGCAATGTTTGACAATATGGTTACCAGGCAAATTGCGATAAGGATCACATGCAGCAAGGGCCTCTTGTTGATTTTAATGGGAATGGTATCATTTTCAGCCGGACCATTTACCCACCCGGCAATTTGCGAACTGTTTCGGATCAGAAGGACAAAACCGGCGGCATAAATAGCTGTTAATATAACCAGCCGGATGATCAGCCTGCCAAGTCCATCCTCGCCGAATTCATAAGCAATCTGGAGAAGAAGATTAAATAATGACACAAAGAATTTGTAACCCAGAATAAGGCCGGTGATAATGATACCCCATTCGATCAATTGTGTTCTTTTCATGGAAGGAAGATAGCAACTATTTCTGAATCATGTTTTGGTAGGTATGCCCGGGAATAAGTCCTATAATTATGTAAATACAACAACAAAATGTTAAAGCATACCAAACATAGCACTTATCCACACCTGTTTGGAATGATGTTTGGATTAACCTGAAATAATTTGAATATTCGCAACGTTTAACCAGCATCGGTTTAAAGGACAATTTACATGAAGAATCAAAGTTTGTTTGTCATAGCCCTTTTTCTCAGCATTCCCGTTTTTTCACAGCAGACCCGGTTTTTCTCTGATCCTGAAACAACATTCAAAGAAGCCAAAGAGTATTTCCAGAAAGAGCAATACAGCCTTGCTTATCCCTTGTTCAGGGAATTGCAGCATGATGTAAGAGAAACTGATAAGGCCAATACGGCTATCACCGTTCAGGAAATAAATTATTATACCACTGTCTGCGCCTTAAAACAAAATGAAGGCAGGGCAGAAGAAGAGGCGCAGCAATATATTGACCTTGAAAAAAATAATCCCCGGGTACAGATGATGAGTTTCCACCTGGGCGAATATTATTTCCGGAATGAAAGGTTCGGGGATGCCATTCAGCAATATGATCAAACCAATATTGCCAACCTGAGCAACCGTGAAATTGCGGACATGAAGTTTCACCAGGGCTATTCGTATTTCAACCTCCAGAATTTTGCAAAGGCCAAACCTTTGTTCAACAGTATCCGCAATATAAAGGATGATCCCAATTACCTGGATGCAAACTATTATTACGGGTTCCTTGCTTTCCGGGACAAACAGTATAACGAGGCGCTGGAAAGTTTTAAGATAGTGGAAAACGAAAAGAATTACGGAACCGTGGTCCCATACTACATTGCCCAGATATATTATATCCAGGGTAAAAAAGATGAAGCCATTACATATATACAGGGCAAATTACAATCCGGCAGCAGTACACAATATTATGACCTTGAGTTAAAACAGTTGATCGGTCATGCATATTTCGAAAAAGGAGAATATGCCAAAGCATTGCCCTACCTGGAAGATTATGTGGGTCGTTCCAAAAAGGTCCGTCGTGAGGATCTGTATGAATTATCCTATTGCTATTACCAGGCTAATAATCTCACCAGGGCCATTGAGGGTTTTAAGCAACTCAGCGGCAAAGATGATTCGCTGAGCCAGCATGCCATGTACCTGCTGGGAGATGCATACCTGAGAACGGGGCAGAAATCAAATGCAAGAAATGCATTCCTGTTTTGTTCATCAAACAGCAGCAATGCAGAGCAGAAAGAAATTTCCAAATACCAGTATGCCAAACTTTCATACGAACTGGGTTACCAGGATGAGGCCCTGAACAGCCTGGGTTCTTTTATAGCAGATTATCCCGACTCAAAGTTTAATGCCGAAGCAAAAGAGTTGATGGTAGATGTGTTGGCTAATACTAATAATTTTAAGGATGCACAGGCTATGCTGGAAAGCCTCAAGAAACCATCCGAGAATGCAAAGCGGATTTATCCCAGGATATTATATGGCCGTGCCACTGAAATGATCAATGACGGTCAGTTGGCAGATGCTGACGCTTTACTTGATAAAGTATTGGAAGACCCTTATAATGGTTCCGTTCGCCCGTTTGCATATTTTTGGAAAGGGGAGATCGGGTATCGCAACAACAAACTGGATACGGCTATCAAATATTATCATGCCTATGTTGATGCCGGGGCGCCTGCCAACGGCGAAGCTAACCCTACCAATGCAAAGTATAACCTGGGCTATGCTTATTTACGCAAGGAAAATTACCCGGTTTCGCTGACTTTTTTTGAACCGCTTATGAAAGAGCCGGCGCTGAATTCAGATGCCTTTACACAGGATGCATATATCAGGACAGCCGATAATTATTTCATGCTTAAAAATTTTGCAAAAGCTAAAAGCATGTACGAAAATGTGATCAGGCTTTCATGGCCTGCCGAGGATTATGCAACCTTTCAGATCGCTATGCTGGCAGGCGTCAATAGCCCGAATGATAAGATTGCTTTGATGAATACGGCGATCAGGAAGTTTCCGAATTCTTCCCTGGTGCAGGCCGCCAATATGGAAATTGCCAATACATATATGGGGAATGAAAAATTCCGGGAGGCTATTCCTTATTTAAGCACCATCATCAATGCCACGGGTAATGAAAGCATGAAACCGCAGGCTTATCTTAAACTGGGTACTGCCTATTATAACGTAGATGTTAATGCGGAGGCTTTGAAACAATTTAAAACCCTCGTTGATAAATATCCTAATTCGATTGAATCAGAAGATGCTATCGACAATATCAAACTTATTTACATAGAAGATGGCCATCCTGATGAATATGCAGATTATATGCGGCAATTGGGCCGCCCCCTGAATGTAAACACAGAAGATTCGCTGACCTATGGTGCCGCAGAAAAATTATACGATGATCAGAATTTCAACGGGGCGCTGACAGCATTCAGTAATTACCTCCAGAAGTTTCCCGATGGGGCCTATGCCCTGGATGCCAACATGAACCGGGCTGATATTTATTATGCCCGGAAGGACTGGACAAATGCGTTAGCCGCTTATGAAGAAGTAGCATCCAACGCCCCGAATAAATATGCAGAAAGAGCCGTGCTGACTGCTGCAAGGATTTATTTCTTCGAACTGAAAAATTATACCGGGGCAGAGAAATATTATGCGCAGCTTAAACAGATCACTGCCAGCCAGGAAAATAAACTGGAAGCCATGCGGGGCTTGCTGAGATGCCATTACCAGCAGGAAAAATGGACAGAAGCAGTAGAGAATGCACAGGAATTGACCGCCGCCAAAGGTAGCAGCGCTGATGATAAATCACTGGCCAATATGGCTATTGCCAAATCATACCAGGTAAGCGGGCAATATGACCTGGCAATTACCAACTTTAAGTTGGTGGTGCAGTTAAATAAAGCAGCGCTGGCGGCAGAGGCCCGGTATGAGATCGCTGACTGCTGGTTCCAGGTGAATAAATTAGCTGAGGCCGAAAAAGCGGCTTTTGAAACCATCAATAAATCAGGTTCGTATGATTACTGGATAACGAAAGGATATATTTTACTGGGTGATATTTATTTTAAACAAAAAGATTATTTCAATGCCAAGGCAACATTCCAGAGTGTGGTAGATAATACGATCAATACGGAACTCAAAGCAGAGGCACAGGCAAAGCTGACACAGGCAACAGAAGAAGAAGGTAAATCAAGCAA
>JBGPKR010000203.1:0-5589 GCA_041486045.1 Chitinophagaceae bacterium
AAAAAAATATTGCTTGGCATGCTGGTATCCAATGGAGATTGTTTGCTGGCTACTGTATTGGCAAAACAAATTAAAAAAGATTATCCGGGTTGTCATCTTACCTGGGCTATCAGCAACCTCTGCAAACAGGTCATACAAAATAATCCGTATGTTGATATGATCTGGGAGATAACATTGAGCAATGTTGCTGATGCTGTAAATACCGGCTGGTATAAATTTCAAAAGGAAGCTTTATCCAGGAAAAGCGAAGGAGAATTCGACGAAATATTTTTTGTGCAGATATATCCCCAAAATGTTCAAAATTTTGATGGAACAACCCGGGGGACTATTTATAATAGCTATCCACACCCGGTTAAGGTGGATGCAAGACCCGTTTTGCGTTTGTATGATGATGAAATTAAAAAGACAGAGCAGTTTTGTATACAACACCGGCTGCATGAATACAAGCATGTTGTCTTATTTGAATGTTCGGCTTTCAGCGGACAATCATTTGTTACACCTGAGTGGGCATTAGCAGTGGCTCTGTCATTGGTCAGGCAGTTTAATGACCTGCTTGTTATTATTTCCACACATCTCAATCTGAATACCCCGCATGAACGGATCATCACAGGCAGCCTGCTTTCCCTCCGGGAAAACGCCGAGCTTACAAAATACTGTGAGTTGCTTGTGGGTTGTTCCAGCGGCATCACCTGGATGGCCACAACAGATTGGGCAAAACGATTACCCATGATCCAGTTCCTGAGACGGGGAATCGGGTTCACTTTTGCTTCTGTTGCGTATGATCATCAGTACTGGGGGCTGGATCATTCACAGATCATTGAAACAACCAATGCAGGGATTGATCATGCTGTTACAATAATAAGCGATACACTGAATAATGGAATGGCCGTTTGCAAACCGAAGTATCACCAGGAATTGAAGCCCCGTTTAATCTTCTTGCTTAAATACAGCTTCATGTTTTTTCGAAAGGGTAAATTGGGAAAATCATGGCGGATTACCAGGAATTTTATTTTGAGAAATTATCTTCGCAGGAAAAGGGCTCTTTAATTTTTCCCCTTTTGTATTACGAACGTTGCAAAAGTGTAATTAATATTCCCAAACCAGAAATCCGGTTGCAGGTGATCCCAGTTATGATTACCATAAATACTGCAATTTTTCATATTCCCCGGTAACCTGTTCTCCAGATCATTTTTTGTATAAAACCTGAAATCTACAGTGGGTACTTTATCCCCGGGTTTGTAATCTTTCTTGTAATCGCAGGTCAGAACAGCAAAGCCGCCCGGTTGCAGCATTTCAGCGATTTCTTTTACAAATTTGCTGTCATTCTCCACATGTTCAATAACAGAAGTAGAGAAAATAATATCATATTTCCTTTGTAAGACCCCCGGTTTGGTCATAAATGTGCCCAGGTCATAATTGATAATAGGGTCAATACCGTCCATTTGAATATTTAATTTTTTCAGACCGAGAAAAGCGGTGTCTTCATAACACCCGACCGACAGGATACGGGGATTTGAAAATTTGCGGGATAGATTTCTTACTGTTTCAAATACAAAAGCCTGCTGGATATTGGCTTCGGGGATTTTCCTGCTCATTTCTTCCGGGCAAAGCCGGCATAGAAGTTTTATGACTGTATCATATTGCTTTCTTGCCTGGTTGTCAAGGATGCGGTTGAAAATATTTTCTTCAAACAATAATCCTTTTTCAGGGATATGATAAGATGAATACTCTTCTTTTCGTTTGGCAGTTTGCCCGGCGAGCATGAGTTTATCCCTGTTGACAGAGCGTTTTGCAAACCTTGTAAATTTTGAAATTATTTTCCTGGCGGGTGTTTTCTCTATCAGCGAGAGTATAGTACTTTTTGTTAAAGATTGTTTTTTAAAATTAAGCAGGGAAGTTTTTACAATTCTTTCATAATCCCAGCACAGGTTTCGGGCCGTCCATTCTTTTTTATAGATTTCAAGCGGCTCTATCCCGGTTTCAATTATTTTTTTCAGCGAGGTATCTTCAACACAGATAGAAGGGTTAGTGCCGGTTAAATTCCTGAACATGTTACTTTTAGTTATCGCAATGGGCTTGTTTACAGCAAGAGCCATATCGAGTACGCTGGAGATCCCCCGGTTCTTGTTTTCTTCATAAAAAAAACAGTTGATAGTATTCCCGGAAAGAAAATCAAGCACTTCCTCCTGCGATAAAAAATCATGGGTGATTCTTAACCGGATCCCCGGTTTATGGATCAATTGCCTGCTTGCTTCGGCATAAGCTTTAGCTCCATGACCATCCATATCACCAAATCTTGCAAAAGGGATATTGAAACGAATAATAGCTTCATCAAACTCTTCCTGTACTTTTTCAATAATCCGGGTATATCCTTTTCCTTTTGTACCAAATCCAAAACTTCCGATTGTCAGCACAGGTGGAGGGGTTTTTATATCTATGTAAGATGGAATCAGGCGCCCGGTTTTAAAAACAATGGGATTCGTGAGTAAAATGGTCGGGTCGGGTGCAATATGAAAGTCAAAAAGCGTTTTGTTGGCTTTATTTACCCTTTCCTGTGTCACTTCATGAATAATGCCGATATGAGGAAGAATTATTTTCCTGGTAATACCGCTATTCAACCATGGCATTGTACTCGGGTAATAATTATAAATAACAGCAGCCGGTTTGCGGGAATTGATAAACGCTTTCAGTTGATGCTCATCAGAACATTCACAATAAATAAAATTGTATTCAGCAGATGTTTTTAGTGCTGTATAAACATTTTCGCCAAACTGATGAACACCACATTCTTTTTCCGGGTGGTTAATAAACAAAACTGTTTCACTCATTTTACACAATTTCAATAAACGGTAAAGGGAAGATGAATTTTCCGCCTGCTGCCCGGTATGCTGTTTCCCTGCCAAGAATATTATTTTTGAAATGCCAGGGAAGCACAAACAAATAATCCGGCTTCATGGCTTTCGCCTCAACTTCAGATACAATCGGAATAAGTGTACCCGGTGTATAAGCGCCGAATTTCTGTTCATTTACTTCAGCGATGCAATCGAGGTATTGTGTGCCGATCCTGCAATATTGAAGGAGTACATTTCCTTTGGTAGAAGCTCCGTAGCCAATTATTTTTTTACCATCATTTTTTAATTTATCCAGCAAACTGACCAGGCTGGTCCGGTGTTCCTGTACCCGTTGGGCAAATTCCCGGTAAGGTTTTTCTGTTTTCAGGCCCATCTTTTCCTCTTCTTCAAGCATCCAGCTGATCACGGCTGTATTCTGCACATGTTTCGAATCTTTTTTTGTGGCTGTAACGGCGAAACTTCCGCCATTAATATCATTCAATTCAATGTCAATGATCTTCAGGTTAGTCTTATCAAGAATATATTTTACTGCAATCAGTGAATAATATTCCAGGTGCTCCTGGCAAATAGTGTCATAAGAATTGGTCCGGAGCATGGAGGGCAGGTAGCTTTGCTCAAAATGCCAGATACCCTCGTCTGCCAGAACTGATTCTATGTCTGCGGCAAATGTTACCGGGTCTTCCAGGTCGTAAAACATAGCGATCGATGTAACAATGGTTGCTTTTTCAACAGGAAATATTTTTCTGAAATTTTCAGCCGTAAAAAAGTCCGGAACCAGTGATATATCCGCCGGGTAGTATTCTTTGAATTTATTGCCGGTTGGATCAATACCTATACGACGGAAATGGGCGGGATAACATTTTAAAGAAGTGGCATCATTGCTGCCGATATCCAGGATGATATCATTGGGTGAAGTCCTGACTTTTCTGAGCAGGCCATTCACTTTATTCTGCAAATGGTTCACCATGCTTTGATTGAGACCGGAGCGGTAACCGTAATTATCTCCATACATTTCGTCCAGGCTGTAGGACTGTTTCATCTGCACCAGGCCACTGTCCGGGCACCAAACCATGTCAACGGGGCCTTTAGTGACCGGCTGGTCTTTTGATGCAGGGAAAACACCTGTAAGATATTGTTCGCCTAATGATAATACATTTACTAAATTGCCGCTGCCACTTATCCTGCAATGTTTTATTTCCTGATACATTAATTTTACCGGATTTAAGGCTGCAATATTAAGTCATTTTACGCCAATTGCCGATGAAGGTTTCAGTCATAATAATAAATTATAACACTTTTGCTTTAACCGGCAATTGTATCCGCTCGGTCATTGAAAAGACAAGAGGAGTAGGGTATGAAATTATATTGGTAGATAATGCTTCTGTTGAATGTGATGCCAGTGAGTTTTTGAAGGAATTTCCAACCATAAAACTGATCAGGAGTACAATAAACGGTGGGTTTGCCCATGGGAACAACCTGGGCATAGAAATGGCGTCGGGCGAATATATCCTGCTGTTGAACAGCGATACGGTTTTATTGGAAGACAGCATCAGCAAATCAGTAGAATTTCTTGAAGCAAATTCAGGTATCGGGGTATTGGGGTGCAGGATGATTTATGCGGATGGGGTAGTCCAGATCTCAGCCCGTCCTTTCAAAAGTATCAGCTGGGAACTGCTCAATCTTTTCAGGTTTATCCCCTATCTTATGCCGTATAAAAAAAGATCCAGGATGATGCTTGGAAAATATTTCCGGCATGACGTAAATATGGAATGTGACTGGATAGGCGGGGCATTTTTCATGGTTCCCCGGAAAATAATTGATCAGTTGCCGGGTAAAAAACTGGACGAGCGTTTTTTTATGTATGGAGAAGATCAGCTATGGTGCGAGCAGATCAGGAAATCAGGCTATACAATCATGTTTTTTTCCGGAACCACCATTATTCACATCAACAGGGGCAGTACTGATCTGTCAAAGCAAAAAAAGGTGAGAAAGACAATCATGCAGCATGAGCTTGAGATCATCCGGTTGCGAAAGGGCAAGGGGCTGTATTATTTTGTATATAAAATAATTTTTGTGACAAAGGAAACAGTAAGAAATTCTATTAAATCAATTGTTTTCTTTTTTACCGGGAGGGTCATCAGAAAATAACTGATGCAACTATTCCTGTGAACCGGCCTGGCAGCTTGATTCAGTTTTGTACTGATTTACAAATGATCTCCATATACCGGATAGAAGGATCTTTAATAATATTCATGATCTCATCAGCAGTGATCCATTTTCCTGATTCTAATTTATCAGTAAATGAATAGTTGAAGACTATTTTATCCGAAAGCTTTGTCAAATGATGAATACACTCATTGGTTTCCTGCAAAAATTCCGGGAGATTGGTTTCAAAGCTTATAAAAGCAGGGAGTTTATTCATCCCTTTTATCACCATGTTTTCATAACCTTCCACATCGACTTTTATAAAATAAGGGCTGCCATATTTGGCAAACAAATGATCCAGTGTGGTTACAACAATTTTATAACTGTTTTCAAACGCATGTTTTTTTTGCCAGCGGTTCCCCTTTTCAGCCTCCAGGGTATTTACCCATTTATCACTTAAAGTGTTTAACCCTGACCTGCTGTCGACAATATGTATATCCAATACACCTTCTTTGTCCGAAACACCCTGCTCAACTATTGTTACCTTTTTATTCTTACCGAACCGCCAATAAAGTGTGGACAAAGCCTTCTT
>JBGPKR010000204.1:0-5496 GCA_041486045.1 Chitinophagaceae bacterium
AGCCGAAACATAAGAATTTAATGTCCCGTTCATCAGGTTTGTAACCTCCGGTTGGGATAAAGCATTTCCATATACCCTGAAATTATCAAAACGGCCGTTAAACTGGCCAAAACTTGTATTTAATGCATCATTACCATTGTCATCACCAATCCTGGAGCCATCACTTGTAGTGCCTACTGATGTAAAGCTAAGATTCGTATTTGATGCAACTTGGTTACCATTAAGGTAGAGTCTTAATGTGTTGCTGCTATATACTAATGCAACATGATTCCAGCCTGTGCTGGAATAAGCAGTTGATATGCTTTGTCTTGCATTGTTACTGGCAACGCCGGCAATTAAAGAATTTGAATTGATTCTCATCGCCAGTCCATCATCACTACCGCCAAAATCAAAAATACCATTGTTGTTAGCAGGAGCATCCGCCTTCATCCAGAACGCTATAGTTTTAGAAACATATCCTCCTCTCAGGTAGTCTCCGGAACTTGTATTTACATCCATATCCTCGTCACTGCCATTCAAATCAACAGAATGTGAACCTTCCTTGCTGTCTGTACTGAAAGTTGGCGAGTTATTTGGTGTTAAAGTATGATTAGCACCTGACTCATCATTATAGTTATTATTGAATGTCCATTTAGCCTGAACGTCATATATTGGCGCAAGAGAAGATTCTCCATATTGCCCGATGGCCCTGATTTTAAAATAATATGTTGTATTGCCGGAAAGACTGCTATCCTGGTAGGAAGTAACATTTGCTGAAGCATTGCCAACGGTTATAAATCCTGTATTGGGATCTGTACTCCTCCAGATTTCAAAACCTGTTTCGTTGTTGCTGTTATCCGTCCAGGCAAGATTAATTTGTTTATAAGAAACAGCCTGAGCAGTAATATTAGAGGGTACTGCCGGCGCTGACCCATTATTAGGGGGTGCGTCTGCAAATGCGCTGTTTGGAATGGTTTGATAATTCGATCCTGTCTGGGGAGTCTTCCAACTTACCGTCATGGATTCACCACCGCCTTGTTCATAAAACGCTATGGCAATTGGATAAATACCGGCTGTCAAACTAATATTTGCCGATGTGGCATTCTGAGTTCCATGCAGGCCATCATTATTTACCAAAGGTGTTCCGCTAAATGAATAAGGAGAAACAGAACCATTTAATGATCCAAGCCATAATCTGCTTCCATCATCAGAATTCGTTCTGAAATTATAAGTGCCTGACACGGGTATAATGATCTGTCCTTCCCAGAGGAACGAAAAATTGTCATCTTGTGTTCTGGGTGTTAAAGCAACGTTTGGCATAATGCCAGTTGCATAAGGTGTTAATGTGGTAAAATCTGGAAGATTATTCCAGGTCCCGATAAATGTATAATATTTATAGGGAAGACCGTTTAAAATGGCCGACGCAGTTACCTGGTTACTGGCTGGTGAATTATTTCCGGCTGCATCCAGGGCCTTTACACTAAACGCATACGTATTTAAAGCCGTAAGGTTATACACTGTAAATGTTGTATTGGTAGTAACATAAGATCTTACCCCATTTTTATAAATCTCATACTTAGTGACCCCTACATCATCCGAGGAAGCAAACCAGGATAGGGATACTGAACTTCTCGTAGTACCTGTTACTGTCAAACCTGTAGGTGCCGTGGGTGGAGTAATGTCAGACTGTGTTGTAGCATTCACTTCAGCACTAACAGCTGACGCTGCATTATTGTTTACCGCCCTGATAATATAGTAATATTTTGTATCGGCAGATAATCCCTGGTCCAGGAATGTAAGAATATCAGCGCCTGGTTTTCCAACTAATTGGTAACCACTTCCGGAATTCATACTCCTGTATATTTCAAATGCTGTTTCATTATTTACCGGATTCGGATTATCGTTCCAGTATAACTGAATAGAACTATTCGATATTGCAATAGCTGAAACACTGCTGGCGGCATCCGGTCCGTTATTTCCATTGGCCGGAATAACAATATAGGGCGTCGAAAAATTACTTCCGCAACCAAATTGCTCTGAAACTTTTACTTTATACTGGCCTACAGGAGCATTGTAGGTATTGGTAGAACTTACTAATGCATTATCAGAGATCCTTCTCCATTCATAGGTAGCGTATATATTGGGAACAGATAAAGGTGCGGTAGTACTTCCATCAGGAGCAGGCAATACATTACTCTTTAACCCATCTAATTGTATATCGGGGCTTACTAAACCCTGGTTTTGGGATATCACGACGGGTGTTGGTGACCATACAGACCAGTTGCTGGTAGCTGTACGTTTGTAACGCCCCCGGTAAGTTCCATAACCCGATACATTCAGTTCATTACCAGTTTGACCGGGAATGGTTACTCCATCCTTATCCCATTCATAGGCGTAAAAACCAGCCTGCAATCCAAGTTTTGCATTAACGGGTTCATTGGGGCAAAACTTATTATGTTGAAAAAAGACCAGCGGATTTGCCTTATGTTGTGCATTGATGAACGGCCAATAGCGCGGATCTGCCCAAAATGCATTCCAGGTGCCATGTCCCTGGTCGGGGAAAAAGGCTTGAATTATATTCCCTCCCAGGTTCTTATATGCATTCATGATATCTATTACCGTGGCCGGGTAAGGTGCATTGTCTTGTCCGCCATTTGCAATAAATACAGGGACCGTTATGTGACTGGCAAAATACGGGATATCTTCATACTGTGCTGCAGAAATAGGTTCGATGGCACAGGTAAATTTTGCATACTGTTGCTCCTGAATAATATCCCAATTGGCCTGGCCACCGGAAGAAAGACCACTGACATGTACTCTATCCATATCAAGCTTCACATATTTTGCCAAAGAATCAACCAAATCCTTTATGACCGGGAAATAACTTTGCAAATAACCTGACTGGCTTTGCGGATAGATCATAAACCCGTCAAATGTCCCATCGTTAATTTTCTGGGCATGCGTTTGTCCTCCGTGCAATAGTTGATACTCATTATCCCATATATTACCGGGTTCTCCCAGTCCATGTAAGAAAATAATAGAAGGATATGTTTTACCATCGGGCACATTGTGCTGATAGGTCTTTGGAAATTTCAGTCGGAAGGCCATCCCTTTAAAATAATATGATTTATAACCATAACTGAAAGGATTCCAGGAAAGCCTGTTCGTATGTCCCCATTTGCTTAATTGGCCATAGGGAGGTACCGCTGGATGATTATTAGAAGTATAAATCACATCGGGATCATTTGGATCGAGTACACCCGCCTGACCGTAGGACATTTTACAAAAAAAAAGAAGAATAATAAAAGCAAAAAGTAAGGATCTAGTTTTCATTGTTTTTGTTTTGAAATAAATTAATTCCGGATTTGATAAACTGTCTAATGACAAAACGCTGATCAGTATGATCACCGTTGCCAGCTATGTCCTGACCGGTTGAAAGGGTAGGTTTTTTTTTATTTTCAATTCTGATTTGATCTTTTGCAAAAACCGGGACATTATTATAGCCGGGAAAAATGGGGGTATTGCTTCTGGAAAGCTTACCGGCACGACAAAAAATATCGATCCCTGGTGGCTGAGGATAGGTTAATGACATGGCTTGAAGGCTTACGGTTATGTAAATCAGTTCTTACAGGATAGGAGACCTTTGTAGAAAATTGGAAATAAGGATAGCTTCAACGTAGGAAATCGGAGAAAATGTACTCACTCAAATTCAGTTAATACACTTTGTAGATTATCTTACAAAGAAAAATAAAAATTATTGATAAAAAAACTTTTCTTTTTCCAAAATTGTGAATAACCTAAAAATATTGAGATAATTCTCATTTTGAACATGTTATGCAAGATTTCCGGCATTATCAAAACCTGGTCTTTATCTGGTTGGAGAAACCTGAGCGGCCCTGTTCACTATTTAAAAAAATAGTGATATTATTTTTATTATTTGTGGGGAATCTGATTATTAAAATTGAACGGGAGGGAGCAAAACTACCGCTGATTGGGCTTTTGACCGTCTATACATGAATCAGGCCCCTGAACAATAGCCTATTGGCATTAAAACAGGCTGCCGGCAATAGTTGGCACATGGTCCCACAGGTTTCTGCTTTTCGGAAGTTCGCTTTACTTTTTGCAATGAGGTTTTGATACCGCCATTTTTGCAGCGTCAGACTGGCAACAATACACGTTAACAAGTTTCTTATTTCTTCCAAAAACCTATACTTCTTTTATTTGCTTTGCCGTCCTTATTTGCATATCGCCGGATTTTGCTCCCGGTTATAATAGTAATATATTGTCTCTGCCATCATCTATACGGCAATAGGGCTGAATGATTTAACAACCTGCCAATGGTACAGAAAACATAAAAAAGGTTTCGCAGTGAAACTTGCCTTTTGCTGATTGAACCACATAAATTAGAAAATAATTTCTATTTTTAAATAGATACTTTTAGGGCAAATTGCACCCCCTGTTTTACTAATAACATCAATGGAAGTAATTAAAATATTAACCTGGGTTAGCTTAATTCTTGTATTCTACAGTTATCTTGGCTATGCCATAATTGTATGGATCTATTTAAAAGCCAGGGGAAAAAACAGTAAAAGAATTGTGAAAAACGACCCGGATTTTGAACCCCCGGTCTCACTTATTGTAGCTGTTTATAATGAGGAGGATGTGATTAAAAAAAAAATAGAGAATTGCCTGGCCCTTAATTACCCGAAAAATAAACTAAAATTAGTCTTTGTAGCTGATGGCTCGACGGACAAAACTGCAGCAATCATTAAACAATATCCCGGGGTAGAACTGCTCTATAAAAACGAAAGGCAGGGAAAAGTTGCCGCTATTAACCGTGCCATGATTACGATCAGTACAGATTATGTTATTTTTTGCGATGCCAATACTTTTTTAAATAAAGACTGTATCAAAGAAATTATTAAACATTACAGCGATGGGAAGATCGGGGCAATAGCCGGCGAAAAAAAAGTAGTAGCTCCTGCCACCCTGAATAAACCTGTTAAGGACGGAGAAGGGTTATACTGGAAATATGAATCAAAACTAAAAAAAATAGACTCTGACTTTTATAGTGTAGTAGGGGCTGCCGGTGAATTATTTTCGATAAGAACAAAGCTATTTGAACCGCTGCTTTCTGAAGTTTTGCTGGACGATTTTATTATTTCCATGAACATTTGTAAAAAGGGATACAGGGTGATCTATGAACCAAAGGCATATGCAATGGAAGCTCCGTCTTTAACAATGAAAGATGAGCTAAACCGGAAAATCAGAATCAGCGCAGGGGGATTCCAATCCATATTGATGTTAAAAGATTTATTGAACATATTTAAATACGGCAAATTATCCTTTTTATATATTTCTCACAGGGTATTTCGATGGGTTTTATGTCCTGTGTTGCTTCCCGTTATCTTTGTTTGCAATTTTATTGTATTTCAATTCTCAGCAGACAATATATATACCATTTACAATGTTCTGTTTATTGCTCAGATTGCCTTTTATTTTATGGCTGTTTTAGGG
>JBGPKR010000205.1:0-5483 GCA_041486045.1 Chitinophagaceae bacterium
CTGTATGAGGGATTTTTTATTTAAAACAAAATTGCCCCCCTTCAGGGGATGGGGGCTTAACTAAAAAGAGTAAATGGCAGTACCACAAAAACCCGGAGGCGGGTTCAACAGGCCGTCAGGCGGAGGGTTTAAACCCGGCGGTGGCGGATTCAACAGAGGCGGTTTCAGGGGCAGGTTTGCACCCCGCAAGGAAGCAGAACATCGTATCAATCATTTTATCCGTGTCCCACAGGTTCGTTTGGTTGGCGAAAATGTTGAAGTAGGGATCTACGATACCCAGGTAGCATTGAAAATGGCGCAGGAGCAGGGGCTCGATCTGGTTGAAATTTCTCCGACAGTTGATCCACCCGTATGCAAGATCATTGACTATAACAAATTCCTCTACGATAAGAAAAAGAAGGAAAAGGAGATGAAAGCGAAGAGTAAGGTTTCCGAAGTAAAGGAGATCCGGTTCACTCCCAACACAGATGATCATGACTTTGACTTCAAAGCCAAGCATGCCGAAAACTTTCTGAAAGATGGCAACAAAGTGAAAGCCTATGTCCAGTTTAAAGGCCGGGCTATCCAGTTCCAGGACAGGGGGCAGTTATTACTGCTGAAGTTTGCAGAGCGATTAGCAGAGATCGGAGTGCTGGAGAGTATGCCAAAGATGGAAGGCAGAAGAATGCTGGCCATGTTTGCACCGAAGGGAAAGAAGAAAGGATAATAAGTATTCAGCAATTAAGGATTATGCAATAACGATCAGTTTTATTCTGCTTATTTGCTATTTAAGTAGTATATCAGATAAACGGATACTAAAACATAAACATCCTGCATGAAAACAAAAAGGATCCAACAATTTTTCAGATTATTTGCATTTATTTTTAGTATTTTTTTAGTCTCCTGCGGTAAGCATATTTATCGTATGAAATATAACGAACTGGCCAGATATGCAAAAAGTGCAAGAGAGCCAGGTTTAGAATCTTTTGTTGTATATGGTGCTTACAATGGTTCTGTGGATACACTTAAAGGGAGATATTTGGATTGGAAACGAAAAAATGGTTCAAAGAGATGGTATATGGATGGCAAAGAGATTACGATGAATGGGGTGGAAAATTATCAGGATAGATATGCATACTATGAACAAGGGTTTGTTAGAATAACAAAAGGGAAATTAAACCTTTATTATCACCAGGTAAGTACTCCTGGTTCAATGACAATGAAAACAGTGGGGAGTACTACAACAACTTTTTATATGGGAGAGAGGGGAGAAATGCAGGCGATTACATTGAACTCATTAAAAAGTAAAATGATGAGTTGCAAACAAGCCATCCAAAAAATTGAT
The DNA here is from genome assembly GCA_041486045.1 of Chitinophagaceae bacterium. GTDB lineage: Bacteria > Bacteroidota > Bacteroidia > Chitinophagales > Chitinophagaceae > JJ008. The sequence continues at coordinate 1,325 of JBGPKR010000205.1, forward strand.
GAGGAATTTGGTAAAACATATTGGAAAAAGCATCCAGATTTGTATATCAATGATTACAGGGCTTTACTGAGAATATTCACTGTTTATAATAGCTGCAATTGATCTTTTTCACAAAAGATAAAATATGGTTCAAATATTTTCTTTAGTACCGGACTTTTTGAGGTTAAAAGGAGGGTGTTGAGAATATGCTAAAGATGGAAGGCGGAAGAATGCTGGCCATGTTTGAACCAAAGGGGAAAAAGAAACCTCAATAAGTAAAAAATAATTGATAGTGACCCGGGAATAAACCCCGGTTTTTTTTGCCATTTATTGATAGCTCATCATTCATTTCTGACCGCTGGTACAATATTTTGACCGGATGCCCGCTAAAAGGCTGCTTTCCGTATCTTGAGCCAATTAGTAAACACCAAACACACTTATATGTTTAACTTTTCAAGGCGTTTCGCCATTCTTGCAATAACTGTCAGCATTGGTACAACAGTTATGGCACAACAGCCAGTAACCCCCGTTATGGCCAAAACAGATACCACCAAAAAACCGGGTGGACCTCCTGCCAATGGCCCCAAGCCTTACAAAGAAGTCATTACTGATAAGGCCGTAACACGTTCCGGTTTTTTCAAAGTGCACAAAGTGGAAGACAAGTATTTTTTTGAGATCCCTGACAACATGCTCAGCCGGGAAATTCTCGTTGTAAACCGTCTTTCCAAAACGCAGGCAGGTATGGGTTATGGCGGCGATCAGATCGGGCAAAATGTTGTTCGTTTTGAAAAAGGACCCAACAATAAAATGTTTCTGCGTACCATTTCTTATGCCGTATATGCCAAAGATTCTACATCTCCCATGTTCTCCTCGGTGAGTAATTCAAATGTACAGCCTATTGCTGCGGCTTTTGATATAAAAGCTTTCTCAAAAGATTCAACGGGCAGTGTAATTGATATTACGGATTTCATCAGCGGCGACAATGATATATTGTTTTACAGCAGTGCAGCAAAAACCGCATTGAGAATAGGGTCCCTGCAGACAGATAAATCCTATATCGTAAGCGTAAAACCATATCCCATCAATATCGAGATCACTACTGAAAAAACATATGGAAGAACTCCGGCTCCCCCAACCGGTGGTTTTGGTCCCGGAGGCCCTACCGGTAACCTGACAGTGGAGTTAAACAATTCATTTGTTCTGCTGCCAAAAGTTCCCATGCAGGCAAGACATTGGGATGCCAGGGTAGGATATTTTACGGTTGGCTATACCGATTTTGATGCAAACCCGCAAGGTGTTAAATCGATCAGCCTGGCGAAACGCTGGAGACTGGAACCCAAAGTAGAGGACATGGAAAAATATAAAAGAGGAGAGTTGGTGGAGCCACAAAAACCAATTGTCTTTTATATTGACCCTGCTACTCCAAAGAAATGGATCCCTTACCTGATCCAGGGTATCAATGATTGGAAAGGGGCATTTGAAAAAGCCGGGTTTAAAAATGCGATCATGGGAAAAATGGCTCCTACCAAAGAAGAGGATAGTACCTGGAGCCTTGAAGATGCCCGTAATTCTGCCATTGTATATAAACCTTCTGATATTGCCAATGCCAGTGGCCCCAGCATTGCTGATCCGCGTAGCGGAGAGATCATGGAAAGTCATATCAACTGGTATCACAATGTGATGGAATTGATCCGTGATTGGTATATGATACAGGCAGCAAACAGTGATCCAAGGGCTAGACAAATGCTGTTTCCGGATGAGCTGATGGGCCAATTGATCCGCTTTGTTTCATCACATGAAGTTGGACATACCTTGGGTCTTCGCCATAACTTTGGATCGAGTTCTTCAGTACCGGTAGAGAACCTTCGTAACAAAGCCTGGGTGGAAGCCAACGGTCATACACCATCTATCATGGACTATGCCCGCTTTAACTATGTAGCGCAACCTGAAGACAATATCAGTCCTGTCGGTTTGTTTCCCCGCATCGGTGATTATGACAACTGGGCTATTGAGTGGGGTTACAGGCGTTTTCCTGAATACACAAGTCCGGAGGCGGAAAAAACTCACCTGAATCAGTGGGTAATGGAAAAATTGAAGAACCACCGTCTTTGGTGGGGTGATGGGGAAACTAACGGAGATGACCCCCGCTCACAAACAGAAGACCTGAGTGATGACGCAATAAAAGCCAGCGCTTATGGGATCAAAAATCTGCAACGCATTGTTCCGCAATTAATGCAATGGACCAAAGAAGATAACGCAGATTATGAAAACCTGGGGGATATCTATACCCAGGTAAGTACCCAGTTTGCCCGTTATATGGGACATGTTTCCAGGAACGTGAGCGGAATTTATAAAACACCCAGGGTAGTTGAAGATGCCAACCCGGTTTATGAATATGAATCAAAAGCCAAACAAGGAGAAGCAGTTGCTTTCCTGAACCAGCAATTGTTCAATACACCAACATGGCTGATCAACAAAGATATTTTTGCGAGGACCGGCGGCAACCCGCTTACGATCATTGGCAATATCCAGGATGGAACGCTGAACCGTTTATTCAGTACAAATACTTTGAATAAACTGGTAGCAGCTGAAACTGCAGTCGGCAACAATGCGTATAAAATAACCGATTTGTTCAGTGATCTAAAAAAGGGGATATGGACCGAGTTAAGCACCAAAAAGCCAATTGATGTGTACAGGAGAAACTTGCAGAAGTCATACGTAAACATATTAAGCAACTTGGTAAACCCTTCTCCTGGGCAAACTATTTCATTACCCGGTTTAACAATTACTACTTCATCCGGCAATGATAAATCTGATGTCCTGAGTGTGGTTCGGGCGCATTTGGCATCATTAAGGAACGAAATCAATGCAGCTGCGGCAGGAATTGCTGATCCGATGAGCAAATATCATCTTCAGGATGTTTCAAAAAGGATTGATAAAGCTCTGAATCCTAAAGATTAATCAGGATTACATTTAATATTGTTTAAAAAGCGGGACTTTATTCAGAAGCCCCGCTTTTTCTTTGCATTTGACTTTGCCAGCTTGCTTTTCAACCCTATCTTTGCTGCCCGTTCAAAAAACGGCAGTTCTTCCAAATTGATAGTCTTGTTCTGACTAATGACTCCCGACTATCATCTGATTAACCGAAGAGGTCCAATAAGGATTCTGCCTGTGCAGAAACACCTCAAGGGTAAAATTTAAATACTGGGTAAAATGCCTAAAGTAAAAACAAACTCCAGTGCCAAAAAACGTTTTAAAGTAACAGGCACTGGAAAGATCATGCATCAGAAAGCTTTCAAACGTCACATCCTGACGAAGAAATCCAAAAAACGTAAACGTAACATGCGAAAAGATGGAGAGGTTCCGGCTTCACATCTGCATTTTGTAAAACGTCTTTTGCGACTGAAGTAAGCTTTTAGCCTTTAGCTAACAGCTAATGGCTATAGGCTAATAGCTTTCAACAAATTCATCAACTTTAAACTTTTTAAGATATGCCTCGTTCAAAAAATGCAGTGGCTTCCAAAGCCCGCCGGAAAAAAATATTAAAACAAGCCAAAGGTTTCTATGGTAAGCGTAAAAATGTATTGACCGTTGCCAAAAACGTAGTGGAAAAAGGTATGACCTACATGTTTGTAGGCCGCAAACTAAAGAAAAGAGAATACCGTTCATTGTGGATTGCCCGTATCAATGCTGCCGTTCGTGCAGAAGGAATGACCTATTCCTTGTTTATAAAAAAATTGCAGGATAAAGGTATTGAACTCGATCGTAAAATATTGGCTGACCTCGCCATGAATAACCCGGATACTTTTAAAAGCCTGGTTGAATCAGTAAAATAAATTTTTGCACTGACATTCAGAAAAGCCTCCCATAAGAATGAGAGGCTTTTTGCTATTCAAAACTTTTTTTAATCATATCCTTTCCGCATGCTCCGATAATTTTATTAAACTCGTCTGATTTTTTTTGATTATCCCTGATGGCAGTCCAGTTTTCCATTTGCATTTTCAAACAATCGTTTTGTGCATCAGCCTTTTTGGGGTCTGCTGCATCCATTCCATTGGTCTTTTTGTAACAGTCGCAAACATCATCGGCAAGTTTTGAAGCGTTTTTGCCATTACCACCACAGGCGGTAAACAGGAACACATTGAATAAAACAATCAGTATTTTTTTCATTATTTTTTTA
>JBGPKR010000206.1:0-5368 GCA_041486045.1 Chitinophagaceae bacterium
CCAGGCAGCATTTGATTCTATTCGAAAAGAACAGCGGCAGATGCTGGAGGCTTATTGTAAACTACTACCCATTGCTGTACCAACCATTGAAAAAGTTGAGGGTGGTAGTGTAAGATGTATGATAGCAGAAGTGTTTTTGGAAAAGAGAAATTAAATTTTAACAACAATAGACTTTTCATTTTTGTTGACGATACGTCCAATAGTTTCTGTAAAAAGGAAGAGGCCTTCTTTTTTTAAAACTCCCTTGACTTCATCCAGGCCCCCCTCGCTCACACTCAGCAGCAACCCCCCATTCGTCTGCGGGTCGGGTAATAATGTAAAGGCCTCCATCACATTTACTCCCTTCTCAAATTTCACTTTATCGCTGTAACTGCTCCAGTTTCTCGTAGTGGCATCGGGAAAAATGCGCTGGGTAATATATTCTTTCACTCCTGCAGCAACAGGTATTTTGTCATAATAAATTTCAGCACTCAGTCCACTTCCTTCAGCCATTTCAATCAAATGCCCCAGCAAACCAAAACCGGTAACATCGGTCATGGCGGTTACGCCTTTTATTTTGCCCAACTCCTCGCCTATTTTATTCAGGGTTGTCATTTGCTCAACCATCACCGGTAAATGCTCTTCTTTCAATAAGCCTCTTTTTTGTGCGGTAGATAAAATGCCAACACCAAGCGGTTTGGTCAAAAATAAATGATCACCTTCCTGCGCCGTGTTATTCTTTTTTAAGTTTTCTATCGGCACAATACCTGTTACGGCCAAACCAAAGATGGGTTCCGGCGAATCAATGCTATGCCCGCCTGCTAATGGAATGCCGGCTTCAGCACAAATGATTCTGCCGCCTTCAATAACTTTTTGTGCTACTTCAACCGGTAATTTTTCAACCGGCCAGCCAAGGATAGCAATAGCCATCAGTGGTTTTCCGCCCATGGCATACACATCGCTGATGGAATTGGCAGCAGCAATTCTTCCAAAGTCAAAAGCGTCGTCCACAATGGGCATAAAGAAATCAGTAGTGGAAATTAAAGCCATGCCATTTCCCAGATCATACACGGCCGCATCATCTTTACTGTGATTGCCAACAAGTAATTTATTATTATCCGGCAACGCAATATTGCTTTTCAGTATTTCATCTAAAACTTTTGGAGAGATCTTGCAGCCACAACCTGCGCCATGGGAGTATTGGGTAAGTCGGCCCCCCCAGCCCCCCGAAGGGGGGATTACAGAAGATTCATTTTGCGCGTTCATTTCGCAAATCTCGGAGAAAGTTCTATAAATGGAGAGGGTATCTGATAAAATGCCCGCAGATGACGCAGATATCCCTGAATAATACAAATATCTGCGTAATCAGCGACACAATCAGCATTAATCTGCGGGGAAAAATTATTTCTTTCTCTTAAACACTATCCCGGCATTTTTCTGATAATCGGAGCTGAAACGAAGATTATAAACATCATCTCCGTCATGAACTACCAGCAGGCCGGTGTTAGGAGGATACTTTCCTAAATTTTCTGCAAACAATACCAATGTAAAATCTTCATTCCCCGGAGTGATGTAAATGGTCTTCTTAATTGCGCTTGCTTTCAGCCCCTGTTTGGACAGAAGTACTTCGCCATTCATAAAGACACTCACCGTATCGCCATCGATTTCTCCATTATCATATAGCGATAACTCCAGGCTGTCGGCTTTAAAATTGACAACCTGTGTAAACTCTGATTTTCTACCTTCAATCACAGCGGCCTTAACGGTTACATCAACTGCCGGCTTCTTAATTTCGAGTATTTCCGGCGTAATGACCGATCCGGTTTCTTTCTTTTCCGGAACAGGATTGTTTACAATAGCTACAGTTTTTGTATCGGGCTTCTTTACAATTGCATTGGGTTGCTTTAAAGACGACTGCTGATTTTTAACAACAGGCTGTTCCTGTTTTGTCACCGTTTTTGCAATTGGTTCTGATTTTATTTCTTTCTTTTCTTTATCAGGATTGTTTACAACAGCTACAATTTTTGTATCGGGCTTCTTTACAATTTCATCAGGCTGCTTTGCTGACGGCTGGTTTTTTAAAACAGGCTGTTCCGGTTTCACCGCTGTTTTTGCAATTGGTTCTGATCTTATTTCTTTCTTTTCTGTAACAGGGTTTAATGCAACAGATGTATTTGTTTCGTCAGGCGTTATAATTACTTCCGGCTTTTTGGCTTCTGTAATTGTTTTTGATACCGGTGCAGGAGTAACAGATACTACCGTCGCAGGAATATTTTTTGTATCGTTTTTTGGTAAATCGGCAACTGGTTTTTTTTCAGCATGAAACTCTGCCTGTGGTTCAACTTTTACAACATCATTACCGGCTTCAGTTGATATAGCAGGACCAGGCCCGGTTTCAGCCCTTTGTAATTTTGGTTGGACCGGAACAACTGCAATATCATTGTTGATTAATAATGGCTGTGGCCGGTCATTGTATTCAGTTTTTATTTTTTCCGGGTGAGCGACCTTCACAATAACAGGCTCCTCCTTTCTTTCCCTGTAAAAAGCCACATCATTTGCCAGGTTCAGCTCTTCCAGGTGCGGAAACAATTTTGATGCATTCAGATCTTTTTCTTCCTGCAGGCCCACTTTACCGGTTACGGCATAATATTTCCTGGTAGCATTTGTTTTCCATGTGCCATCAAGATACCAGGTGCTGTCTGTTTGATTACGGCGAAAAATGCTTGTTACTTTTATTCCCTTGTCAAGCTTTCCACGAAAGTTGTAAGAAATGATATCATCATCTGTTACTTCACACAGATCACCTTCAATGGTTCCTTTCACCCTTTTTACAATGTAATACAAAGTATCATTAACGATAAACTCGCTGCGGGAGTAACCATATACTTTGCCCCTGTATTCCGTCAGCGCGATTTCAAATGATTGATCTTTCCGGATGGTTGTACTGTCATTGCTTAATGCCCCTGTCCAGAGGCCGGTAAGTGATTGAGCAAAAAAGAATAATGGTGATAATAAGAATAACGCTGTAAACTTAAGATGTTTGATATTGATGCTGGAAATGCGGGACAAACTGGCTGGTATTTTCAGGGGTTACGGATTTACATTGAACTGTATGTAATAACGAATTTATCCCTTCCCGATTGTGCAAAGACTTGAAATAAAGCTTATCGTAGTATTTCAGCAAAATGCCGAAACTTTCAGCAATTTTGCCCTCTTTTAATAGTAAAATCGCTGTTTTTGCATTCAAATTGCCCAATTTTTGAGAAATCCGGGTAATGGCATCAATCAATTTTTCATGCTCCAGCCGGGCATATTCCTGAACAATATGTTTCAGCCTTTCTTCAAAAGGAATATCAAGAAAATATACAGGGGACTGCCGCATGTTCTTCCAAAGGTCATTAGGAATATTGACCAACCCGATGCGCTGAGATTCGTCTTCGAACCAGATGGCAGCCCCCCCACCCCCCGAAGGGGGGATTTCAAAACACTTTTTTAATTCGCAGCTTAATATATTCTCAAACATCTCCTGCGATGGCTGCTGCGGCATTCCGATATTACCAAAGGCAGAACCCTTATGATTAGCGAAACCCTCCAGGTCTATAACCTTTTCAGCTTTTTGTTGTAATGCTTTTAATAATTCCGTTTTTCCTGAGCCGGTATATCCGCCAATTATGTTTAATTGATAAGGAAGTTTGAAACTATCCAGCACATAGTTGCGGAATTTTTTATAACCGCCAGTAAGGGTATAAACTTTTAATCCATATAAATCCAGGAGCCATGCAACAGCTGCACTACGCATTCCGCCGCGCCAGCAATGAACGAGAACAAGTCGGGAGCCTGCCTGTCCGGCAGGCAGGTCTTTAGTCAGGAGTTCGGAGTCTTCAACTTTTTGACTGACTCCTGACTCCCGACTCCTGACTATCGACTCGGTTTCTTCCACCATCTTTTTCATTTTCGGGCCAAAGAAATCTAACCCAATTTTTATTGCCCGTTCACGGCTTTGTTGTTTGTAGGTAGTGCCGACAATTTTTCTTTCCTCATCTGTAAATAAGGGCAAACTGTGCGCACCCGGGATATGGGCATGGTTATACTCTCCCGGGCTGCGAACATCAATGATGGGATGTTGTTTTGCCAGTTCAAGAAACCGCTCAATATGTATTTTCTCGATCGCCATTCAATATTCAAAAATAAAAAAGGCCGGCGTTTTTAACACCAGCCCGATTGTATATTTCCTTTTAATCTTTTTTAATCTGAAAAATCTTAACCTGCCGGCTCGCCTTCGCATAGCTTTAGCGGAGCAAGGCCGGTAGGCAGGTTCTATCTGTTCATACTCGCCAAAAACTCTTCATTGTTCTTCGTTCCCTTCATGCGGTTCTGCAGCTCTCTCATAGCCTCTTCGGTATTCATGTCGGTAAGATATACACGGAGCAGGTTCATTCTTTGCAACACATCTTTGTCCAGCAACAAATCATCCCGCCGGGTGGAAGACGCCACGAGGTCAATAGCAGGATAGATACGCCTGTTGGATAGTTTCCTGTCAAGCTGCAATTCCATATTACCGGTTCCCTTGAATTCTTCAAAGATCACCTCATCCATTTTACTGCCGGTATCAACCAGTGCCGTAGCGATAATGGTTAATGAACCACCATTTTCAATTTTACGGGCAGCGCCAAAAAATTGTTTTGGTTTTTGCATCGCGTTCGCTTCCACACCACCTGATAATACTTTTCCTGATGCAGGGGCCACGGTATTATGCGCCCTTGCCAGACGGGTAATGGAGTCGAGCAATATGACAACATCGTGTCCGCATTCTACTAATCGTTTTGCTTTTTGTAATGCGATAGTGGAAACTTTCACATGTTTTTCAGCCGGTTCGTCAAACGTTGACGCAATTACTTCACCTTTGATGCTTCTTTCCATATCAGTTACCTCTTCCGGACGTTCATCCACCAAAACCACCATCAAGTAACACTCAGGGTGATTGGCTGCAATGGCATTGGCCACTGCTTTCAAGAGCATTGTTTTACCGGTTTTTGGCTGAGCTACGATCAACCCTCTCTGTCCTTTACCTATCGGCGTGAACAGGTCCATGATGCGGGTAGAATAATCACTGGCTGTAGTAAATAGATTTAATTTTTCATACGGGAACAAAGGCGTCAGGTAATCAAACGGCACCCTGTCACGAACTTCTTCAGGGCTTTTGCCATTGATCGTATCTACTTTTAATAAAGCGAAATATTTCTCTCCTTCTTTTGGCGGACGTACCGCGCCATGTACTGTATCGCCTGTTTTTAATCCAAACAATTTAATCTGCGAAGGAGATACATACACATCATCAGGAGATGATAAGTAATTGTAATCAGAAGAGCGTAGGAATCCATAACCATCG
>JBGPKR010000207.1:0-5324 GCA_041486045.1 Chitinophagaceae bacterium
AAATATTATCTTTTTCATACTGTTATTTTAAAGAGTTAAGGTTTGATGTTCAATCAAAAAACTAATCAGGCACGAATCACTGCTTTTCCAGTCAATACCAAAAGCAAAAACTGTAAATTCTTTCAGTTCCATATTTTTTACCCATACAAATGGCTGACATCAAACAAAACACTATAAACCCTGTATTTTTTTTTATCACATTTTTTTTACAACCAAATTTGGCTTTTAGCTGCTGAGTGAACAAAAGTTAGTCTTCAACAGGAATTTTATAAATTAAAAATAGGTGAATGCCTGTCCCGGCCTATCACCCGAAACAGTGATTCTGACTGCATTCCGCAAAAATCACCCGAAAGAGTGAAATGATATGTTCAACCTGTAATTAATCTTCTCTTATTTGTTTAACTGTAAATTTTACATATACTTCTCCGCCTTCTTCCCCTATTTTTAAAATAGTTTGTTCTCCTTCTTTAGCCTCAAATTTGATGCTCGTAGGAAAGGCAGGTATCATGGATCCTATTGCATTTGCCCCTGCAGAGGTTGTAGTGAACGTTCCTCCTTTATTAACGTTCGGACAAGTGAACTGTAATAAAGGGAAAATAGTGGGTGAGCGTACAAAAAAAATTTCTATCCAGGGATGATCTTTAGGCGAAGCTGCAGGAATTAGTTTTATACTTTGCACTGCAATAATATTTATAGTGCCTGACCCGGCTTTTAAAGGAACAACAGTGCATTTGCCAATATAGGTCCATTCAGCATTTTTATTTACCATCTCTATTATTTCTGCTTCCTTTTTATTTAAGGATATTATAAAACTGCCATAATCTTTATATTTTACAACACCCAACATGCTACCAGCAGGCGCATCCATAGTGTATACCATTTTTACTTCGTATAGATTGTCATAAATCCTGACTTTACACTTTCTTGTAGTGTTTGGATAAACCTTATTCTCATACATTATGTCAATTATTTCCACTTTTATCTCTACAGGATTATTATCCGGTACCTGCGCCGGAGCATCATAAAACCGGGAAATGGCCTGGAACATTCCCCCATCAGGTGGGGGTGAACTTATGAAAACAATCTTTCCAACATTATTGTCTCCATCCGGAATACCGTTAACTGACCAATTTATATTTTTGTAAAAGGCACCGTCTAAGATTTGCTCCGATGGCTCTTCACCAGGCGAGTCCATCAACATCCTTTGTATAAGCCAAACAACCATAAATTCCGAGACTTTTAACCGGGTTTTCTCAGGTTTAAGAAAGATAGCCCAGGCGAGGCACCAGCCACTGAAATGTTTGATATTGGCAGTGATTGTTTTTGAAATCTTATCAAGATTTACCTTTCTTAATCCCTTCCACGCCCCATTGTCATCCTGCCAGGCGACACCCATTAATTCCGGGCTCTGTCCGTCCATTTCCTCATCCGTGTAATGAAAAACTAACTGTGCCGGCTTTTGGAATTGAATGCCGGAAGGCTCTAACTGGTACGCTTTCCCCATGCTCTCCTGTGCAAAATTGGTGGTGGGTTGAATGCTGATCAGTGTTTCGGAAAGCAGGGCGCCTGCCGGGATGATCAATGTTATTTTGTTATCGGAGGAGATGAGTGTTCCGCCATCTTTACCGATCTTCTGGCTTACCGGTTCTCCATCAGGCTTGCCTATTTCTGTTGGGGCATATAAAGCCAGGCTATCTTTTATTCTTTGATCATTCTGTCCATGTGTAATTAAGGAGATCAGTAAAAAAGAAAAAACAATTATTTTTTTCATAACTTTTTTTTGTCCCGATAGCTATCGGGAGTGGTTATTGCCTTGTCAAAATATTTTCATCAAAACTCATTTGCAATTTTGGCGGCGAAGTATTCGATTTGTCATACCCCGTTCCCATAAAAGCAATTTTTATTTTCCTTCCATCCGAATAATTGAACAGGATCGAATAATTTTTTACTTCGTAAGTACCCGAGCCCGGCAAAAGTCCCGGGTTTAAGCAATCTGTATATTCGTGATACAGAACTTTTATAGCACCATTATCAGCAAATCTTCCATCGGCTGTAAAAGTGATGACAGGGATTTTTTCATACGCTTCACTCATCACATAGGTACCATTAAATCTTGCGCCATCTACCGAAGGCAATTGGAAAAACTTATGGTCCGTTTGATTGGCAGTGATGATGAGTTTATCATTTTCCATCCGCAATGGGATATTGGCATAAGGCATTTTTAAAACTCCTCTTCCATTACTGAATGTATAAGTTCCCCAATCCCTGCTGTGCAGTTCCGGCGGTATCCGGGTATCTAATTCATCTAATCCTTCGGTGGGAAATTTTGAGCCAAAATATGCCTGACCGTTCGTTAAAAAAATGGGGGAAAAAACATTATATCGTATTCCGGAAGTTGCTGTTGTTTGTAAAGAAATTCCCTGCCATACGCCAATAATACCATCTCCAATTGCTGTACCTGGTTTTAAAGAAGGCTCCTCCCCATCGGTAAACTGCAGAGAGAATAAGAATTTATCAATTGCATACTGATAAGCCTGCCGGTCAGCAGAAAAATACCTGGATAAATAATTACAATTCTTGCTCGATTTTAAAATAGCCACCCGTTCAAAACGATTATTTATTTTAATAACAAACAAAACCAATCCAAATTCGCTCTTATAAGCAGTTCCATTTTCCACCTGGATACCGCCATTGCCCTGTATGTATTCCCATCCGTTAAAAGATTTTTTTGCTTCTGTTTTTTGATACTCGGCCCCGCCGGCATAGTTCATCTTGGTTGCATTATTCATTGCTGCCACTTCATCATAACTTTTTGCCAGGGCTTGTTCCAAACTACCCGAAAAATTTAACGGCTGCAGTATCTGCATGGCTAAAATTTCATCTGCAGGAATGTCCAACGGCCTGAATTCAACAGCATTCTGGTATGCTTTTTCACTCCACCCGGAAGGGGTTATATATAGCATTTGTCCAAATTTTCCTTTCGCCCCGGTTGTTTGTACCAGCACCGTATTTGTGTTATTCACGGAAACTGTTTTTGTTTTATCCAGCTCAAACGATTCGAATAATGTATTGAGCGCAGTTGCGTAAGACTGGTCATTCATACTGGCTCTTATGCTAACCGTTTTCCCAAATCCGCTGATGACTGTCAAAGTAACCGACAGGTCAGTTCCATCTAATTTTACATTTGTTGCCGCAGAAACAATATTCCAGCCTTCCGTTGTTTGAATTTCTGTTTGCGGATTTGCTTCGGCCTGATAAGGTGTTACCACCAAATCATTCCATCCTTTCGTAAAATCTTTTTTGGCATCGCCTGCACTAACCCTGCTTGCATACATTGAAATAACACAAAACACACCTGTATTGGTATTGACATTTGTATAATTCACAACACCCTGCCGGGCTTCCTTCTTCCAGTCTTTCGGCGGGGTATATGTTATTATGTCAAATGTTTCATTTTGGGATAATACCTGCATCGAAATCAGCAGATATAAAAATAACTGAGTTCCGTTTTTAATTCGCTTGCTCATATTGTTGCGTTTTGGGGTTCCAAATATGTTTACAGAAAGTACTTACCATTCCATTGAAAGAAAGTTTGCGGATATAACTGTTATTGCGGCTGCAACCATCTACTATAAATAAGTTGCCGGTTTTGTCAAAGGCTATTCCCATTGGGGTATTAAATAAGGCTTGTGTAGCTTTACCATTTGTTTCTCCCGGTTCTGCAGCTCCGGCAGGGTTTCCCGAAAAACTGATTTTTCCGCTCCCGGCAACTGTAGTTACCTTATTGTTTGCGATTTTAATAATGCGGTGCAGCCGTTCGTCAGAAAAATAGATGTCGCCGTTTTTGGCTATAGCAATACCACTTGGACTTGTAAGAACAGTTGAACCCGCAACTGAAGTAATAATACCCCCGGGGCTAATTTTTTTTATGCAATGATCTCCTGAAGCACTTATATATAAATTGCCCTCATTATCACAGGCCAGGCCCCGCGGGTAATGCAATGTCAACACGTCGTTATTTCCATATTTCAGGGTGGATACATTACCCGCAAACGTAATTTTTCGTATTAAATAATACCCTGAATTTGTAACCCTTCCTGGCACCCAATCTTTGCCGGGGGCATAATCAGTAACATAAATATTTCCTTTTTTGTCAATGGCAATATTTTCAAGACGAAGAAAAGATGCAGTGTTGTAATCTCCATCTACCGACGCAGCCCGGGCCAGTCCGGCAATAGTAGAAACTTTTCCATCCGGCGTTATTTTTCTGATCTTTGTATTATCAGTTACATACAGGTTATCTGCCGAATCAATGGCGATGCCTCCCGTATTATTAAAACCGGCATCTTTTCCCGTACCATCTTTATCATTTAGCCCGCCTCCGGCAAATAATTCTGCTACACCATCCGGTGTTATTTTTATTACTCTGCTGTTTTTACCGGTAACAAATGCATTTCCCTTACTATCCACTACAATGCCGGAAGAATAGTAGAAAGCATTATTCAGTTTGGGAATTTGCGCATACAGGTTAACACCTGGTAAAATAAAAAGCAGGAGAACCAGGCTAAAAGGAAATATTTTTTTCATTTTTCATTTTTTTCCATTTGGTATCATCAGTTTGTGTTTCTCTGCCGGAAAATAGAAATATAGAAATCTCATTATTTCAACTTCTTCATTTTTTCAATACCGTTACATTCGGGAGGAGAATCATACATTTCCGGTTTACAATGCCAGTACAATTATCGAAGTGTACATCGCATCCCCTTTACCTGCAACGTTACCGTCTATCCATGGATGACCTACCTGGAATTGAATAAGATAAGTGCCAGGTAAAACATCTAACATGTAATTGCTTACCGAAGTAACTAAGTAGGAGTGGGTGGGTATCTCTACAGAGGATAGCATGGCTTTATAGACGTTATTAACAACAAGGTTGATCGTCATTTTTGTAGAATAAATATCTAATGGCCCTCCATAGGATCTCAGGTAGAAATTTCCCGAAATGATGAGCCGGGAATTTTTTGTGACGGTTATCGAATACGAGTGATTGCCAAAAATATATGATTCATTCATACCTAACGACGGTGATTGGTCATTGGCATTCTTGAAATAAGTCTGCAGCGGTGTGGCTGGCGTGAGCTGTTTCCAGGTTGGCGGACTACCTGCACCACTGCTCGTTAAAACTTGTCCGCTTTGTCCGGCATCTCCGCTGAGGGCAATTGCTCCATTGGCCTTAACGGCAAACCGTTCATTAAAAGTTCCTGCTGCATCATAACCAATGGCCACATCTGCATTCGGATTGTCTGCATAAATCTGAAGGCGGT
>JBGPKR010000208.1:0-5209 GCA_041486045.1 Chitinophagaceae bacterium
GGACGGGTTTCAGAAATGGTAACGGGCCAATAGATCATTGATTTATTTTCAATTAAACAATCCTGCATTTGCTCCACTCTGTTCATAAATTGTTTGGGAAGATCTTGTCCCGATATGGAGCACCAATAAAGAGTAGCGTAAAGAAGCCCGGCCCATCCATGAGCGATGCCAAAATAATCCACTTTATTTTTCTGAGTAACGACCGGATATTTATCCAATATATTCCAAAGCTCGTTCATGATCTTATTGGCCGATTGAATGATGGGATTAAAATCAACTTGTTTGATCGCTTTCATTTCCTTGTACAAAATAGCAAATCCAATAAGCAGACCTGCCTTCCCTAATGCCAGATCTATTTTGTCAGTTGCTTCTTTCGATTCCTTTAGATATTGATCCAGGGAATGATAAAGCGATGAATGATCTCCTTTGCATGAATTGACCAGGCATTCTACCAGGCGTATGCCGGCCGGGCCATGATAAACAGAATTCCTTCCAACTGTCGTTTCATTTATTTCGATCTCATCAGCATAAAAAGCCCGGTTATGGTTTGATTGGAATGCCTTAGCCCGGTTGGCCCATACATCAGCGAGGTCAAGCAGGTGCGTGTCTTCGCGAATGCATGCCATGCGATAAAACATATAGGCAATGCCGGCAGCACCGAAATTAACGGAGCAGGTCGGCGGCAACGAAAAGTCTTTTTCCAATAACCCAGACTGCCAGCCATATGAATCAGTTATAAATTGAATAAACTTCTTTTCCGAATGACTTTTCCCGGTAGCAAAATATTTGTTATCTGAAAAAATATCACTGCGGATCTTTATCAATGCAACGGCAAAATCATCGAGTGAAGCGAATCTGTTTGATGGATCTTTCGCTAGCGCCCTTGCAAAAACATTATCCAACTCACTTGGCAGATTTAGATCACATGCTGCAAAAGGAATCGGTCCTTCTTGGAGTATCTGTTGATACAGTTTTTCTTTCTCCACTGAAAATTCAATGTAATGGCGGCCTGAGAGCATGAGATATAATATCGTGGCTATGGCGTACTGCTCACCTTTGGCTGTCGAAGGGTGATCTTCCGTATTGTTCAATCGGGAAGTTGCCAGTTCTGGTTCATAATAATAACACACTCCTTCTCTTACTTCCATTTTTTGTTCGCCGGCAACTGCTATATTATAATCAATGATCTTCACAGCACCCGAAGGTGAGATCAGGATATTTTCATCATTTACATCACCATGCAATACTCCCTGCTTATGAAGATGGCGGTAAGCAAACAGGATATTGATGCACAGATCAAACACTTTGATCACATTGTCCCTGCTATAGTAATTCCGGTATCGGTCGGCCTCTTCCTTGCACAAAAGAGATTCAAACCATTCGGTGATCATATAGTGTGAATCCTTGTATCGCCCTTCATCTATCAATGGCAGGTTCACACTCCCGTCCAGCACTTTAAGTATTCTTACTTCATTAGGGATTTCATCCTCATCTAATTTCTTAATGAATTTGATTACATAGTTTTTCCCATTGTTATCCTGGCCAAAATAAACTTCAGTATCGTCCAGTATTCTCTTTTTTTCTTTAATAACATATCCTTTAAACGGGTCATTGATTTCGAACAACGACTTCGTACCTGTTGTTGCAGCTGGCTTGTAAGGAACGAGAAATCCATTTCGATGCATATCAACCAGCAATTGGTATGCTTCTTCGGCAACCTCCTGTGGATCTTTATTATTAGTATTGGCAAATTGAAAAATGACCTCCGCCCATGATCTGGGTGATTTGAATTCCTTCAGCAGCTCGGCCGAGTAACTATCAATTACTTTACTCGATTTACGGGTGTTGAAATGAGTAATGACAACATCGTCTTCCTCGTACTGAAAATGAGTCTTTGTTTTATGATCGATTGAACTTACCGGGATAAATTCAACATCATCCGACAAAACAAACAGAAGTGAATCTTCCATATAAAGTTTAATTACATCAATTCAATTCAACGGTGTCCAGTTGTAGGGATTAATACCTGTCACAAACAATTTTGATCCTATAAAATCAATTGCCTGTCCGTGATCAAGTTTTTCTGTCTTTGCCTGTACAATAGCAAGCGCAATCTGATCGGTTACCCGGCATCGCCAGCTTCCTCCTTCTATGGCATCAAGAACATCTGAGCCGGGTGGATCAAAACCCCAGGATAAAATTCCTTTATCATCAATTTGAGCAGTGAATGGTACTCCCTGCACCTTGCAGTCGTTAAATTTATTTTTTAATTCTCCGGCTGCCGATAGCAATGATGATTTATTGTTAAAATAGGCGACCATTTTATCCGGGCGAAGTAATCCCTGGATACCATTTCCAATTTTAAAACTAAATGCATTGGAAGAAGTAAGTATTGGAAGCGCAACATTCATCACCTGCGGCAGATCATGGATAACAGGACTTATATACAATTTATAATCACCTCTGTCAGTTAAATTGGATGAGGTATCAACGAAATGCCGACGGCTCCACCCAAGCCAGTGATCTTTTGAAGGATCAGTTGTCAAATACCATTCTTTATTAAGCAGAGAAGTAAGTGAAACCCGGGAATTGGAAAAAACAAAGTCACGGGTATCTGTGTTCTCATTAAAATTTCTTTTCAAAGATGTATCCCATGGCAAAGTATTATAAGTATAAAGCCGGTTGGCAATAGCTCTCATTTCAGCCTCATCAAGATTAAGCACATATTCAATTCCCTGTTTCGATAAAATAGAAATAAAATCAGGAATATGCTGATCAGCAGAAAGGCTTTTCCCAAAAAGCGCTTCGGTAGCATGTGCTCCACTAACAAATTTTTCGTTCCACTTTATCTCAAGCACCTGGTCGAGGATTAATTGTGCGATGGCCTGGTTAAAAGAATCTTCATGCGAGGCAGTTAAATAATGGGGTAATAAAGAAGACTGAGTTAAGTGAAGATAAACGAGCGCCAGCTCATGGTAAGCTAGTTTTATGCTCAGACTTGATCCCGGTGTTGTTGGTGAAAAAACACCATACACATCGGCTTCATCATGCAGTCCCGAAATTAATTCCTTTTCCCGGTGGCCAATAATATTCCATTCCCGCAATGTATATAAGGGATTAATACGAAATTCCTCATTCAAAATTCTCCGGATATTCATCAAATCATTTCGGCAATTTCAGAATGGCGGTTGACCATTTTGATCTGCATATCAGCCAGCATGTTTTTCAGATCGGCAAGTTCCATAACATCTCCTGAAAGTTCATCCTCATGATGCTTCGGCTTTGGTTTTGGGTTTTTGGGACAGACGCTTGGTTTACAGGATTGATTACTGCTGCATGTACTTGGTGTTCCGCAATTACTTGGACTGGTGCAGGTCCCAAAATGGTACTCTGCCGGGAGATCTTCATTAAGGATCCTGGCAGCATAAGCAGATTTGCCCGATGCTTCGGGTTGTATCCGGATCATCAGATCCTTCATTTTAAAACTTCTCATGTTGTTGAATTTTATATCGTAACAAAATATAGCTAACCATTTTTACATGGTGAAATGATGGAGGAAAAGGTTTGAGAAAAGAATTATTTTTAAACTAGTATTAATCGGGTCTTACTCTTTCTTCCGGTTTGACTTTCACTGGCCCGGTTTCTCCAGGTACTGTGGGCTTTGCATGGGGAACGCAAATATTTGTATCCTATTAAAGATAGATATTGATTTTACAATTCAAAAATTAATTTTAGCAATAGCAAACACAAACAACAAATCGGTTTCGCAAATTGGGTTATCATGCTTTCGATGATTACCTTAACAGACAATAAATATAATATGGCAAAGAGGCGCTTACTGCCTGTTTTATTTTGTGCTTTCCATCAACTGTCAGTGTTCGCCATTCCGGGATGGCCGTCAGCTCATATCATTGATACCGATACTCTCGACTATGTTATGGTCCCTGACAGTTCATGGCAAATGCTGGACGATGCCGATGGAGTGTGGACTATTGACCAGGTAATTCAACCACCTATATCAGATAAATTTCATCCTGATTCTACTTACTATGATGGAATCGGATTCTCAATTCATACATATTGGATGCGATGCCGGTTAAAGAATGCCATGAACAGGCGGGCTGATATTTTTTTCTATCCACAATATGCTGACCGGATCGATTATTATTTTTCCGGCACAGACGGAAGCTGGAACAAGGAAACAACCGGGTATCTCTATGCTGCTGATAATAAAAATATTTTCCGGATGAATTATTATGTACCACTATCACTTGATCCCGGCCAGGAAATAACAATTTATATACGCTTTTATATTAACTTTTATTATTATAATAACTACTTCAGGCCAAAAAACCTGGGTCTTGCTTACGGATCAAAAGAAAAATATTTCAATTCGTACAATGAATGGAAATTTTTTCCCGCGGTTCAGCAGGCCATTCTCTTTGGAATACTCATTATTGCAGTGGTATATAATCTCTTGTTTTTTTGGACGGTGAAGGAAAGACTATACCTATATTTCTCCCTGTTCCTGCTATGTTTCGCCGGCTATTACTGTTATTCATTTTTAAATTCAACCAATCTTTATCATCAGCATCCCCGTTTATTTAATTATACATCCAATATATGGGGACCTTTATACTTATTTTTCGAGGTGTTTTTCATCCGTCATTTTTTTAAGACCTGGCAGCACACTCCCCGATGGAACAATTATCTTATAGGAATAGCTATTTTCCAACTTGTGACAAGGTTTATTGCTGTGTTTGCCGGACGTGTTCTTCTTGTACAATGGAGTGACCTTATATGGAAGATCGATTTGATTAATTCTTACCTCGTCAATTTTTCTATTCTCGTTACATTTTTCATATTCATCAGGAGGAAGACCCCATATACAAGCCTCCTGGTTTTAGCAGCACTTCCCCTGACGCTGTATCTGACAATCATACGGACCTCAACGATTGCATTTGACTTATTCAATGTCGGGTATGAAGGAACATTTTCTAAAATAATTTTCTGGTTAAAAAAATGGAATTATATTTTCTATCTCATATCCGTTTTCTGGTTGGTAGTAATTTTTACAATGATCTTGTTTTTCAGGTATAAACGTTTACAACAAGAAAATGTGCAGCAGGCATTAGAGAAGGAAAAACTGGCCCGTGAAAAGGAACAGGAGCGAAACGAACTGATCGCCAAACAAAAAATAGATCTGGAA
>JBGPKR010000209.1:0-5194 GCA_041486045.1 Chitinophagaceae bacterium
AGTATATACAGGGCAACTTTGACCCGGGAATCAATACCGGGGCCAGGTTAATTAAATGCATTCAACGCAGCAGTGGGTTTGCCGCTGTTATCAAAAGCACCCTTGGTAAATCCCTGCCAGTTATTGTAGCTCTGCGGTTCCCAGTAAAAAACTCCCAGACCGTTATTACCAAGTGATTTTACTTTTGTAATAAGGTCACTCAGGAAAGAATTACAGGCTGCAGCCTGGTCCCAACTCATACCAACCTCGCAAACCATCACCGGTTTACCATATCTTGAAACCATATCATTCATGTTGGTAAGGCATTGGCTATTAAGTGATGACCAGTTTGCGGGATCGGGATACAAAGACATGCCGGTAATATCCCATTTGCCCCCATTGTTTTTCAACCCGTCAAAAATCCACCTGAATAAACTATTATCAAAGCCATTGGAGATCTGTACGATCACTTTTATGGAAGGGTCTACCGCTTTTACGGCATCATAGCCCTTATTTATTAAAGTCGCGAAGTTGGCCATATTTACCGAAGCTTTTCCTGTGGGCCAAAGCATTCCATCATTGGTCTCATTGCCCAGCTGCACCCATTCAGGAGTTACCCCGTTTGTTTTCAAAGTAGTCAGTACATTGAATGTATGATTGTACACAGATGTTTGCAGTGTAGCAAAATCCTGCGCTGCCCATGCAGCAGGTTTATTCTGCTGACCGGGATCGGCCCATGAATCACTGTAGTGAAAATCAATCATGATCCTCATCCCGAGGTTTTTTGCCCTTACAGCTTTTGCAACAACATCGGCTGTATTGCACCAACCACCTGCCGGGTCAACCCAAACTCTTAAGCGAATAGAATTCATGCCCAGGTTTTTCAATATCTGCATACAATCCTGGGCAGTGCCGCTGCTGTTATAAAACAATCTGCCTGCGGTTTCCATTTGTGTAAGCCAGCTTATATCGGCGCCCTTTGCAAATACGATTGTTGTTGGAGCCGGCGTCCCGCCCCCGCCCCCGCCTCCATTGTTATTAGAACCGGATTTATTACAGCTCATTGCTGTTATGAAAAAAAAGATCAGTATTTTATTTTTAGCGCTAATCATCTATTTATAAAAGTAACATTCTAAATAAAAAAGCGGCTGCTTTTTTCCAAAGAGCCGCTTTCCTGAAATTTTATTAATCAGTTCTATATTAATTTCTTCTTATTGTATAGCTGTAATTGCCAGCTATACCAATATCCAGTGAAATGCTGTAATTACCATCAGCGGCAATTGGAATATTTCCACCGTTATAATCCGGTTTATTATCTCTCGGGCTGTCATCGCCGAAATTAATTCCCCAGTCATCATTTGCCCGGAACTTCAGTTCCTGGCCACCGAGGAGGTTGACAGTTATTGTCCATGATCCGGTACCCGCATTGAATGTCATCGGTACCGAACTGTTCCAGCCTGTTACCGGTACTGCTGATCCGATAATTCCCCATGTATTTATTTTAGTATTGGACCATGTCATATTCTGTGTGTTTGCCTTGATCAGGTAAACACCGGCCGTGCTGGGCAATGTAAGATTTGGCCCGAAATTCTGAAGGTTATTTCCTCCTGCGCTTCCGAAATCGCCTGCACCCCAGTTATTTCCTTTTACCATTTTAAATTCATGCGGTGCGCCATCAGTAAAGTTGATATATCCTTCATAACCGGAACCGGTAGTGCCGGTGGCAGATTTATCTACGATCTTTGGCGCCGATCCCGGATCCCATCCCTGGTAATTGCCGGCAATCCATAAAGCCTGAGGGAAACTATAGATGATGACATCCTGGTAGGCTGTTACAAGCATGTTGGTAATCACATTTGAATAAAGAGGAGCAACCCCGGAACCAACATCTGCTTTCACTCTTGCATGAACCCCTGTTGCAGCGCCAAATGGCATAATGTCCAGCATTTTACCATTAAACTCTCCAACTTTAAATGTTTTTGAAAGCGATGCGCCCACATTTAATTCTGTGGTAGAGGAAGCGGCAAAGTTGGTTCCCGCTTTGCAAAACTGTATGGTGTAGGTAACAGCCGCTTTGTAACCAAAATCAGCAGCGGTCCAGCTAAAGGTGCCGGCATTATTGGCTGCGTTGCCCTGCAACAGCACAAGTGTTGTAATGGTGCTGTTGAATTGAAAGACTCCTCCCGGGTTGAGATAAGCCTTTATATCCTGCTTCACGCAGGATGACCACAATACACCTGAACTGATCAAAAGCAGAAATGAATTTTTTAATGTTGCTTTCATAATTCAAATTTTTATAAGCATAGAAAAATATTCTGTTTATTGTTTTTTCAAATATTAATAACCCGGGTTTTGACTAAGGTTAGGATTTGCCGTAAGGTCTGATGCCGGAATCGGATATAATTTGCGATAACTTCCAACAGCCTGTCCACCTGCCACGCCACCTTTCCATGCCCAAAGATAAGTGCCTTCCGTAAACTGTCCGTAGCGGATAAGGTCTGTACGACGTGTAGCTTCCCAGTATAACTCCCTGGCCCTTTCATCTAACACAAACTGTAGGGTTAATTGGCCGGAAGTAATGTTTCCCGTTGCATTCCCGTAAGCTCTTAACCGGAGCAGGTTAATATAATTAACTGCTGTGGGTATATCGCCACCACCGCCACGCAATACTGCTTCAGCATAAGTAAGATAGATCTCAGCCAGCCGGAACATGGGATAATCTGTATCTACCCATGTAGGGTTTGAACCAACGGCCCCGGTTGATGTTACATTTCTGAATTTAACAATGCTATAGCCATCTGTGAAAGTAGAAATATCATTTATATCAATGTTTTGCCCGCTGGTATAAAAGCTGGCCCTTTTATCTGTAGCCCCGCTCGGGTCAGAAAATTTCTGAACGAATTGTTTGGTGCAACGAAGACCTCCCCAACCAAAATCAACACCATGAGCACTGGGGCTCATAGATCCCCCAATAGGTGCATGCACCAGGTAAGTAGTGCCTCCCCATGTTCTTGTTTTGATGCCATCAAAAGTTACAGGGAAAATATTTTCACTGGTTGAAGTGGCATTATTATCAGCCAGGAATAAATACCTGTAGGTAGGCACCAGTGAATAACCCGCTACTGCAATAATCTTATTACAATAGGTAACAGCATCAGAATATCTTCCAGCCCCGGTATATACTTCGGCATTCAGGTATAGCTTGGCAAGCAATGCCCAGTCAGAAGCAGCATCCACCCTTGCATACTCATTTGTTTTGGCGGGTTTCAATAATGTTTCAATAGCTTTTAATTCAGATTCAACATAATTAAACAGGTTGGCTCTTGATATCTGCTGTGGCAGGAAAGCGCCGATCGGATCATTCTCTGTAACAAAAGGTACATTACCAAAAAGATCAAGTGCATGATAATAACATAGTGCCCTGATATAACGGGCCTCAGCCCTGAAGTAGCCTATTTCAGCAGCATCAGCACCAGTAATATTTCTTTCGCTTAATTTATCAGTAGTGCTTTCCCGGATAAATTCATTGCACAATGTGATCTGGAAATAAATACGGCTGTAAATAGCTCTTAAAAACACATCGCTTGATCCCCATGTCATAGTATGAAAATCACGTATAGTGGCATCATTCCAGCCGATCACCGCTTCATCAGTTGACAATTCCTGTGTCTGCCAGTACTGGCGCAGGTAGCTGGAGAAGCCTTCGTCAATACCTTGTATATCTCCGTTTCCATCAGGACCGGTGTTCCCGGTTGTTGAAAATCCTGCATATACTTTTGCAAGCACCTGTTTATATCCTGCCAGGTCTTTGTAAACAGTTACTGATGTTACATTATAAACCGGTGTTCTGTTAAGGTCTTTGGTACAGGAAGCAAGTAACAGTGCTGCCAGCGCAAGAAACCCGGTTGATTTAAAAAATTTATTTTTCATGTTGCAAGCATTTATTTTTTTAAATACGATTATTTTAGAAATCAAGATTAAATCCCAAAGAATAAATCCGTGGGCGGGGATAAAAATTATTATCAATACCCCCTGCAATTTCCGGATCTAATCCCCTGTATTTAGTCAGAATGAACACATTCTGAACGTTAAAAGTACCCCTTAGGTTGGCCTTATTATTAAAAACCTGTCCAAAATCATATCCAACCGTGAAATTGTCCATTCTTAAGAAAGTAGCATTTTCGAGGTAATAATCAGAGAAATACTGGTTATTCTGGAATCCTGTTTCCAGGTAATTCCGGTGCACATTGCCAAGATACATCAAAGAACTTGTCCGGAATACCCCATTACTTGCAAACACATTATTGTACATATAATTGCCTATCTGTGTACGCATTACGGTAGAAACAGACCATTGATGGCAGGTCACCGAAGTGGAGAAACCTATCATATAGTCAGGCTCGGGAGACTTGCTGCGGTAATAATCATTGTTATTGATAATGCCATCACCGTTTCTGTCAACATACAATCCTTCTATCGGTTTATTTTGTGCGTCATATACCTGCTGAAGAAGATAATATGAATTGGGCCTGTAACCCACTGTGTGGATCTGAACTGTATTACCTACACCTCCTGAAATCCCCCCTGTTAACACACCCTGGTAATTAGGATCATTTACTTTTGTGAGTTTGGTTATTTCATTTGTATTCCAGGTAACATTGATGCCCATATCCCAGGTCATATTTTTCTTTTTGATCACATTTGCATTCAAAGCCACCTCAATGCCCTTATTCTCCATATTACCTACATTGGTAAGAATGAAATTAGAAAAATTGGTGCCAGCAGGAGCAGGAATATTGTTTATAAGGTCTTTTGTTTTTTTCTTATAATAATCTGCGCTTCCTGATATCCTGCCTCCCATAAACCCGAAATCAAAGCCAACATTAACGGTGGAGGTTGTTTCCCATTTAATATTAGCATCGTAAGCATTGGGACGATACACTGGATAAAACTGGCTGCCAAATTGGTATTGCGCTGTTTGTGTTCCCAACGTATAAATAGCCAAATAAGGATAATCGTTCCCTGTTGTTACTTCTTGCTGGCCAGTTTCTCCATAACCCAACCTGAATTTTAAATCGGAAAGTACTTTACCAGGATTGCGTTTGAAGAATGGCTCATCGGTGATCCTCCAGGCAAATGCTACAGAAGGGAAATTACCCCAACGGGTGTCTTTGCTGAAACGGGAAGAACCATCACGCCGGAAATTTGCCCTTAA
>JBGPKR010000210.1:0-5191 GCA_041486045.1 Chitinophagaceae bacterium
AAAAGTAAGCAATTGTACAAGAATTAATAAAAGCATGTACTTAATCATGATAACACCGGGAAAAGCTTTGGCTGTGCTGCAGTTGGCGGCAACAGCGGATAAAAATTTAATCTTTAAAAGTTAGCTTTTGCTTAACAAAGCGATTGCTGTTCCAAATAAATTCAATAGAAGTTCCTAGTAACCATTTTTTATCCAGGTGGGCCAAATCAAAATCTTCCGCAAGACGTAAAGTGATATTACCAAGGTAACCCAACTCGTATGAAACACTTGAATAACTTTTATATTTTTTTATCATAGAAGTTGGTGTATTGGGCTTTATAAAATTTCGGATACTGACATTTTGGATAAGGCCGAGGAGATTAGTTTTTGTAAGACCGCTAGGTTTATTATATGAGAACACAACCAGTGTATTTTGATTAAACATATTATGTGTTCCGTCAACTTTTGAAAGAACGATAATCCAATTTTCTTTTGTTGTTTTGAAACTTCGTAATTCAATTATTACATAACCTGCCTGACCTGATTCGAAGCTCATTTCAACACGAAGAAAATTTTTATTACTATCAAGCTTTTCTAATCTATAAACTACGATCTGGTTGCTATCATTATTGGCAGGATAGAAATCCTTGCCTTTCAAAAGAGAATCTTTTGCAGCAACATTTAAATCTTCAGTATAAGTAGCCGGAAGTATTTTAAAGATGTCTTTAATATCCTGCGCAGATAGAAGCTTAACAGGCAAAAGCAGTATTAAAAAAAGCAAAAGCTTTTTATTCATGATGTAAAGTAAAATAATTTTATAAGGCTTTCAAAAGCTTTGGCTGGCTGCGGTTGTAAGTGTGAATTTATCTGCCGCAAATAGGATAGCAATACAGCTTGAAATACAATAATCCGCCATAAGCAATATCTTAGCAGTTCAAACAGGAAGATAACATGCAACCTATCATTGAATGTGTGCTCAATTTCAGGGAAGGGAAATCTGTATGTAAATTGCTCATTCACTCCGGCTCTTTAAAAATATACCGTTCATCATAATCAATCTCAAAGCTTTTGGCAACCGCCGGTATTCATCCAAGAATGTTTCTTTCTTATGTTGGGCTTCCTGGTTTTGGATATAGCGGATAACCCTGTCAATATGTGATTTAGAATAAGAGAACCCGCTAAAACCTAACTGCCAGGCAAAAGGTGTTTTGCAAAGTTTGTTTTCATTAACCCAGATTGTGCTTTCTGTTTTTACATTTTGAGCTAATGATGAGATGGATTGGTATGGACGCAGGCCGATAAGAATATGAATATGGTCGGGCATGCTGTTTATCTGGAGCAACTTGTGCGGGGTTTCCTTGCCCTCCTTTTTCTGAATGATGCCGGTAATGTATTGATGCAGTCTTTCTTTCCATTCTTTTTGAATGAGTGCTAAGCGGTATTTCACTGCAAAGACAAGTTGAATGTGGAGTTGGGTGTATGTGTTTGCCATATGTGATTTGTTTGGTAATAAATATACGAAACGTTGTTTGCGTTCCAGCGGAACGTATCGTGGGTAGAAAAAATGTTGAGTATTGAGGAGTGTCCCGTAGGGACACATGGTGCTATCAGATTGGAGAATGCACCAGACGTTCCTACGGAACGTTTTTGGAACGTCCGCTATTAGTGTTACCCATCAAATGTCCCTACGGGACAAGGGAGAGAGTTAGATAACCAAATTTAACCCCACAAGCAATATCTTAGCAGTTCAAAATGTAAGAAGACATGCAGTCACTCATCGAATGTGTGCCCAATTTCAGCGAAGGGAATGATATGAACATCATCAAACAGATCACCGACGAGATCGAAGCGGTGGAGGGAGTCCGTTTGCTGAATGTTGACCCGGGGAAAGCCACGAATCGTACTGTTGTCACTTTTGTAGGTAACGCCGAAGGCGTGGTGGAAGCAGCTTTCCGGACTATTAAGAAAGCAGGTGAGCTGATCGATATGAGCAAACACAAAGGCGAACATCCGAGAATGGGAGCTACGGATGTGTGCCCATTAATTCCTATTGCAAACATTACGATGGAAGAAACAGCGAAGTATGCACAGCAACTGGCAAAAAGAGTGGGAGAGGAATTGAAATTGCCCGTGTATTTATATGAAGCGGCTCAACCGGATAAGAACCGAAACAATTTATCTGTCATCAGGGCAGGGGAGTATGAAGGCTTCTTTAAAAAAATAAAGCAACCGGAATGGAAACCGGATTTTGGTCCCGCAGAGTTTGATGCAAAGCGAGGAGCAACAGTTATTGGCGCAAGAGATTTCCTCGTGGCATATAACGTAAATCTCAATACCACTTCTGTTCGTCGTGCCAATGCGATCGCTTTTGATGTGCGGGAGGCCGGAAGAAATGTTGTTGAGAACGGTGTGAAGCTGAACAAACCCGGCAGCTTGAGATCTGTAAAGGCCATTGGCTGGTTTATTGAAGAGTATGGTATCGCACAGATCAGCATCAACCTCACTAATATCAATGTGACGCCGGTGCATATAGCTTTTGATGAAGTATGTAAAAAAGCGGATACAAGAGGAATAAGAGTAACAGGCAGTGAACTGGTAGGATTGATACCATTAAAGGCAATGCTGGATGCCGGAAAATATTTTTTGCGCAAACAAAAACGTTCGGTGGGTGTTTCAGAAAAAGAGTTGATAAAGATTGCGGTGAAATCATTGGGGCTGGATGAACTGGCTCCTTTTAAACCTGAAGAAAAAATTATTGAGTATATGCTTAAAAATAAATCCGACAGTCAACTGGTAAGTATGACGCTTACTGATTTTGCTGATGAAACAGCGAGTGAAAGTCCTGCCCCGGGTGGCGGTTCCATATCTGCTTATGTTGCCGCTCTTGGTATTTCATTGGGGACAATGGTGGCAAACCTTTCTTCTCATAAAAAGGGTTGGGATGAAAGATGGGAGGAATTCAGTAACTGGGCAGAGAAGGGCCAGCAATATAAAGATGAATTAATTTGGTTAGTAGATGCGGATACAAAAGCATTTAACCAGATCATGAGTGCGATGGGTCTGCCGAAAGGCACAGATGAAGAAAAAGCCGCAAGAACAAAAGTGATACAGGAAGCAACAAAACTGGCGATAGAGATCCCTTTTAAAGTGATGCAGGCATCGTATAAAAGTATGGAAGTGATAAAGGCGATGGTGGAATTAGGTAATCCCAATTCTGTAACTGATGCGGGGGTGGGGGCCCTCTGTGCCCGAAGCGCCGTGATAGGAGCTTTTATGAATGTCCGTATCAATGCGGCGGGATATAATGATAAGAATTTTGTAAATGAAATCGTGGCGAAGGGAAAGGAAATTGAAAACAAAGCAATAGCTTTAGAAATTGAGATACTTAACGTTGTTAATAGAAAGATTGGCACATAAAAGATTGACCTCAGAGAACATGAGATAACGAGATTTCGCAGAGAGTCTCTGCGTTAACTCAGCGGTCTCTTGTTCTCTGCGGTGAAAAATAGCTACAAAAACTGTCAATGAAAAAATCGGATATTAAGGAAGCGACTGAGCCGGTAAAAAAGCAATCGGCGATGCAACACCTGAAAATTTATAGTAAAGCTGAAATTCTTTCGCTGACCAGGGTCCGCCGCTTTGAAACCAAACTGGGTGAAAGGATACAGTCAGTAAAAGATACAAGTGATTTAGCTGCTTCGCTGAAATTATCCAACGCAAAGTTTGTATTGTTCGGCATACCGGAAGACCTGGGAGCAAAAGGAAACCTGGGAATTGGCGGCACCGATACCCTGTGGATCCCTTTTCTTCAATCATTCCTGAATATCCAGAGCAATGATTTTTTTGACGGGGGAGAAATATTACTGGTCGGTCATTTTGACTTCGGCGACATTCAATACCTGATCGATACCACTGCTAAAACCAATGATGAAAAGACAGAAGCTTACCGGCATGCCGTGAATGCGATTGATGATGAAGTAGAACATTTGACAAAAATGATTACCGAAGCAAAAAAGATCCCGGTAGTTATTGGCGGGGGACATAATAATTCTTATCCTTTAATTAAAGGTGCAGCCAAGGGGTGGCATAAAGCAGGTGTATTGTCATTAGCACAAATCAATTGTATCAATCTCGATGCACATGCTGATTACAGGCCCATGGAAGGAAGGCATAGCGGCAATGCATTCCGATATGCAGAGGAAGATGGTTACCTCCAGAAATATTGTATTGTCGGCTTACATGAAAATTACCTGCCCCAAAATGTATGGATTGATATGGTCAACAATCCTTTTATTGACTGTATCACGTTTGAAGACATTTTCGTGCATGAGAAAAGAACTTTCATGCAGGCCGTATCTCATGCTACCGGGTTTACGGAAGATACTTTGACCGGGATTGACATTGACCTTGACGGTATTCAAAACACACTCAGCAGCGCCATGACGCCTGTAGGTATTTTACCGGTTCATGCAAGACAATATGTTTCCTTTGCTGCTGCAGATTCCAAACCTGCCTATCTCCACATCTGTGAAGGAGCTACCAGGCTGGCTGACGGAAGAGTGGATGCAAGCAGTGGTAAACTAGCCAGCTATCTTATCAGCGATTTTGTAAAAGCGGCTTCTTCCTGATCAGAATGCCCGGCCGCAGCAAGGCGGTAATAAATGAAAGTACCGCCACTGGATTTCATATCGCAGGTTTTAAGGCATAAAAATTGCATATTATACCGGAAATATCCCCAATGACATGCAGGTTAAGAAACAGTTGTAATTTTATCGCATGAAAAGAATTATTCTTTTCTTCCTTGTTTTTGCCGTGTCGGAGGTTGATGGGCAGAATGAATTTGCTGCGGCTGCATTTTACACAGACTTCAAAAAAATTTATGAAGATGCACAGGCAGGGTTTATTAATTATAAAGGCGAAAAAAGAAAAAGTGAATTTGAAGAACTTGCAACTGAATACAACATAAAATTGCTGATTCCCCTGGCCGATTCCGGCAAAATTGTCTTTCCTGTTTCAGGCAACCTTCCATATGTCGTTTATTATTTTGAACCGGAAAAAATAAGATTGAAAGTGGATCAGCGGGCGATGAACCTACGGGATGCTATACTTACAGTTTTTGATAAGCCATTATATACAAGAACGGAAACCTCCCTCATCAATAATCATCCATTTACCAATTCATGGTATTTTACCGATCCGGCTGAAACCCGTT
>JBGPKR010000211.1:0-5142 GCA_041486045.1 Chitinophagaceae bacterium
ATGCAACCGGTGCTTTAAAACCTATGGTCTTTACGATTTTATCCGCCTCCTCATCAGCCAATGATTGAATAGAAAAGGTTTTGCCTAAAATTTCAACCAGCGAATTCTTCTCAAAAAAGTCTTTAATATTCCGCCATTTATCAGGCATAAGTTTATTTAAGATAACAGGTAATGGCCGGTTCCCTGAAATAATTTCCATACCCTCTTCAACTGAAATTATTTTATCAACTAATCCGATCTCTTCAGCCTCATTTGCAGAAAGCATTTTGCCGGTGTGTATAAGATATTTACTCAGACCCTTACCGATCCTTCGGGTACAACGTTGTGTGCCACCCAGTCCCGGGTAAATGCCAATACCTGTTTCAGGAAATGCAAATTGTGCCTTTGGCAACGCGAGGATCATGTCTGCACATAAGGCAAGCTCCAACCCGCCACCGAGCGTAAGGCCATTTATAATGGCAACTACTTTTTTCTTTGACCGATCAATCCGGTTAAATACATTTTGACCGAACTGAGTAAAGGATTCTATATCACCGATCTTATGTGCCTTAATATTTCTTACAAAGAATTTTATATCCGCTCCTGCCACGAAAGCCTTTCCTGAACCTGTTATGAATATAGTTTCTATCAATGGGTCGTTATCTGCACCAATGAATTTCTCTGAAAGTTCCTGTACCGTTTTTTCACTTAATGCATTCATGTTCTCCGGTTGATCCATTGTGATGACTGCAACCGGGAATTTCTTTTCAAGCCTTACCGGTTCCATCTCCCAATATTTTTCCCCTATTGACGAAGGCATCTTCATACCATATAATTCAGAAACCAGCTTAACAAGACGGTTCACTTCTTCTGTACCTGCTGACTTCATCAAATCGACAGGTCCATTCCTCCACCGCAACCCGATTTTTGCCCCCCGGTTGAGATGAGTGGCAGAAGTAACTTTTTCTTCAAGAATCTGGGAACTCACAAAGAATACAACAGCAAGCATCCTGTCAGTGATTATTTTTTCCTTTTGTGGATCAATTTTTTCAATTGTCATGGATTCGATTTCCCATTGCTTGCCTGATTCTGCCTGTATCTTCAACGCTTCAGCCACTTCATACATTTTTCCAAAAAACTCTAACGTCCTTTCAGAATGATAAGCGATAGTAACCCCCGTGGCATTCATCAGCGCAAAGGGGCCCATACCAATGCCAAATACTTTCATACATACAAAATCTATTTCTGCTTTTGCAGCTACCCCTTCCCGGAACAACCTCGCTGATTCATTGAGCCAGGGGACAAAAAAACGGTTTACTGCAAATCCATATCTATCCCGGCAATCAATGGCATCTTTCCCGGCAAGAACAGAAAATATTTGTGCCGCTTCAATGGTTGCAACAGATGTTTTTTCCCCGGGTATAACCTCAACTAACCGGTTCTTTGCGGCATGATAAAAAAAATGCAGCCCGATAAACCGTTCCGGATGAGGAATGTTTTTTGCGAGTTCAGTTACTGAAAACGATGAAGTATTGGTAGCAATAATACAGTCCGTTGAAACTATTTTACTTAAGGATTTGAATAAATAAACCTTTGCATTAAAATCCTCAAAGATGGCTTCCACGACAAGATCGCATACTCTAAGATCGATGAGAGTATCAGTTCCTTTCAAATTCGCCAGGTACTGCTCCACCTGCTGTTTTGTAAAAACTTTTTTTTCAATTCCTTCTTCAAGTGTAGTATGAATATTTGCCAATCCCCTTTCTACCAGATTTTTTGCCCTGTCTGCCAGGATCACTTTGAATCCTTCCTGAGCAAACTTCTGTGCCAGCGCAGAACCCATGGTTCCTGCCCCAACAACTCCCACTGTTTGGATATGTTTCATGCCATATTAATTAATTATTCTCCCAAACGGGCTTTCTTTTTTCCAGGAATGACTGGATACCTTCATTTGCATCATGAGATCCCATCAGCTGGTTTATATACATGGATTCAAGCTGCGGAAGAAAGCTACTCAATACATGATTCAATTTTACCCTTGTGGCTTTTACAGAATACCGCAGTGAGGAAGCGCTTTTGGGAAGAATATTATTTTCAATCCAGCTATCAACTCCTTTATCCAATGAATCCTTATCGTCAAATACTTCATTCACTAACCCGATTGAATTTGCTTTATCTGCACTTATTGTCTTTCCGGTGATAAGTAATTCTTCTGCCCGTGCATATCCTATTTTTTCCGGCAGGAGTATGGAGGCTGGAGGTGGAAAAACTCCAAGCTTGATTTCGGGTTGTCCGAATTTTGCACTTTTATCAGCGAAAATAAAATTGCACATCAACGCAAGTTCAAAACCTCCGCCAAGGCATTGTCCCGAAACTTTTGCCAAAGCGGGTACTGAAATATCCCTGAGGGAATAGAACAGCTGGTGAAAGATCCTCAGCATAACAGCCGCATGTTCTTTTTTGTGTTCTTCCACACTGGCGCCAAATGAAAAATTTGTTCCGGCACCTTCAAGAACAATCAATTTCAGCTCTTCCTTTTTGGTAAAAGAGTCAAAAACATATTGCATCTCGTCCATCATGATACGGTCAAGTACATTTCCTTTCCCGTCATCAAGCAAAATGGTTACCACTGAATTATCGTGTGAATAATTAACTTTAATCTTTTTCATGATTTAGTGATTTATAATTTGAAATTGTGGAGAAATCATTTTTTGCATTTCATCGTTCCATTCATGTCCCTGCGCCAGCAGTTGACGGAGTTTTACGAAATCAACCTCCCGGTTTTCTTTGGGTCCTTCATTAAAAGCTTTGAAGCCGGCTTTTGCTTCGGTCATCATATTTAAAGCAAGCCATTCACGGCTGCCTTCTTTATTTTTATCCCAATGCTCTAATTTAAATTTACGAACCTCGCTGATGGTCTTGTTCATACAGTTCGGAAAACTGTGCAGCATTTTATTAATAAGATTATTTACAGCAGCATCCAGCATGGAAAAATCAGTTTCTGCAATAGCAACCATCGCTTTTGCTTTTTTCAGTTCTTCCTCTTTTTTGACAGTGCCAAAAACAAAACGGCCATACTCATCAACAATTTTATCAATAACAACAAGTGGGTTGGCAATGAATTTTCCATCCACTTTCAGAACCGGGACAATATCTGTGATCATCCCAAAGTAATAGGCTTGTTGTGCTGTCCATTGTTCGCATAGAGTTAAAGACATCATGGCTCTTTCAATACCCACAAAAAGAGGTAAAAAATCAGTGGCACCACCAATAGGCGCACTTCCATGCTTAGGTCCTGCCTGGCCAAACCTCGCCATATCACTTGCAATACTGAAATCACAGGCCATTCCGATTTCCTGCCCGCCGCCAATCCGCATTCCGTTTACCCTGCAGATGACCGGTTTCTCACATTTGAGAATAGCACTCACCATATCGTTGAACAAACGCATATACTGGGAATACTCCTGCGGGTTGCCCGCATAATACTCTGCATACTCTTTTGTATTTCCCCCGGTGCAGAACGCTTTGTCACCAACAGCACTAAAGACAACAGCAACTACACTTCTGTCGTTAGAGGCTTCAGCAAATGCAAGAATAATTTCTTTAATTGCCCCGGTAGTATAAGAATTGTATTGCTTTGGATTATTAAGAATGATCCATGAGTTGAATAAACCTTTTATAACTGTACCGTCATTATTTAAACAAGGGCGTTTTTCGAAAATGATCTCTTTGTATGCTG
Source organism: Chitinophagaceae bacterium (assembly GCA_041486045.1). Taxonomy (GTDB): domain Bacteria; phylum Bacteroidota; class Bacteroidia; order Chitinophagales; family Chitinophagaceae; genus JJ008. The sequence goes on from JBGPKR010000211.1 coordinate 3,719, forward strand.
TATTAACAATGTTGTGATCTTTTAACTCTTCCATTTTATTTCTGTTTTAGTTTAGATCAGGAACCAGTATTGATCGTTTTGTGTATTTATGTTCCAATGTATTTTTAAACACTTCATTGATCTTCGACATAGGAAATGTTTGAATGAATGGTGCTATTTTCAGTTTGCCGCTTGCCACCAGGTCCAGTACTTCGGGATACAGTTCAGCGCGGCATCCCCAGGTGCCGATCAGCTTTGCATCATATGCCATCAGGTTACTCAGCCTTACTTCTGCCTTATCCATCGTAAATCCGACAATGGAAAGTGTTGATGTAAAAGTGATGAGGTTGAAAGCCAGCTCCTGCCCGGCTTTTGTTCCGCTTATTTCAAAAATCTTCCAGCCTGTTCTCGAAGCTTTTATCTCTTTTGCCAATTCTTTTACTTTTTCTTTGATGGCTTTTGTATCAAGTCCCTGTATATTCAGTATTGCATCAATTCCGTTTGCCTTTGCTGTTGCCAATTTTTCATCATTAAGGTCAAGTGCGATAACCTTTGCGCCAAATATTTTTGCGATAAGGGCGCCGTAAATTCCAACCCCTCCCACCCCTATCACTATAGCCAGATCGCCCGGCTCCAGTTCTGATTTTTTTACCACTTGGTAAGGAGTTGAAATAGCATCGGCGATAACGGACAATTGTTCCAACGGGTATACTTTTAATATACTATCAGGAACAGGGCATAAAAACTTACAAGGCACTTTTATGTGTGAAGCAAACCCGCCATGAAAATCATTGCCGGGCATTAATTGATTCCTGCAAATATTGCTCCTTCCTTTTTTGCATAACTCGCATTCCCCGCAGGGAAGTACTGCCGGAATGATAACTTTTTTTCCAAGCCATGCTGCTTCCCCATCCACTACAACACCACTTATTTCATGACCCAATGTAAGAGGAAGCGGTTGTTTGGTTTGTACACCATGATGCCAGAAGCTGATATCGGTATGACATACCCCACAGCCAGCCACTTTTACCAATACTTCACCCGCTGCCAATTCAGGATAAATATTCTCAATGAGTTTAAATTCCTTATTCAACTCAAGCATTTGCCATTGATAAAATTTTCCATTGTTCATACTTCTGTGTTTTCAAACAGGATCGCTGTTCCCTGCCCGCCGCCAATACAGGCTGAGGCAATCCCATATTTTATTTTTCTCATTTTCATTTCCCTTGAAATAGTTAATGATAACCGGAGCCCTGTTGCTGCAAGCGGATGGCCAATGGCGATGGCTCCTCCGTTTACATTTAATTTACCCCTGTCAATTTTCAGTTCCCTTTCGCAGCCGATCACCTGTGCGGAAAATGCTTCGTTTATTTCAAATAAACCAATATCAGGGATCTTCAACCCTGTCATTTCCAGCAACAAATTGATGGCAGGCACAGGGCCGA
>JBGPKR010000212.1:0-5093 GCA_041486045.1 Chitinophagaceae bacterium
CATCCGGGTGATTATTGAGATTGACAATTGCCACATCAGCCATACTTAGTTTGCAGGCGCCAATTATGCCAGTCAGAAAACCAAGGTCATGATCGGGTAAATGAACCGCATCAGGATAATTAACAATAACCAGGACATTCTTTTTGTTCTCTCCAAGCCATTTCCAACCAGGAAGGGAGGCAGGCTTATTTTCTTTACTATCGGCTACAGCCTGGTTTACAGCCGTTTCATCCGGGTCAATAAGCGAAGAATGATACAGCTCTGCTACTACTGAAGCCGGTAATTTTATATGATTTAAATCCATCTGAACAATGACTATTATTACAAATGAGTGTTAGTTTTTTTCGTTTCTTTGGCGCGTCAAAAATAATCCTTTATGATTGCTACCATGGACATTTCAATTACAAAAGCAGGAAGAAGCAAATTGCAGGATCTGAATCCTGATAATCTTCCATTTGGCCGCTATTTTACCGACCATATGCTGGAGGCCGATTATGAGAACGGGGAATGGAAAAATATCGAGATAAAACCTTATCAACCCTTACTGCTTAGTCCATCCCTGGCCGCCCTTCATTATGGCCAGGCCATCTTTGAAGGTATCAAAGCTTATAAAGACAGGGAGGGGAATGCTTTCATCTTCCGCCCGCAGGAAAATTTCAAACGATTCAATATTTCAGCTGAAAGAATGCAGATGCCTGCCGTTCCCGAGGAATTGTTTATGGAAGGCATGCGTCAATTAGTGGAGTTGGATAAAAACTGGATCCCCACCCGGGAAGATCATTCATTATACATCAGGCCATTCATGTTTTCTGCTGATGAAGTAATTGGTGTCCGCCCTTCTGAAACTTATAAGTTCATGATCATTCTCAGCCCCACCGGGCCTTACTATAATGCACCGATGCGTATTTACGTGGAAGAAAAATATGTTCGTGCTGTGCCGGGTGGTGTGGGCCATGCCAAGGCAGCCGGCAATTATGGTGCTGCCATGTTTGCCACAGCCGCTGCAAAAAAGAAAGGTTACGACCAGGTATTGTGGACAGATGCCTTTGAACATAAATATGTGCAGGAGATCGGCACCATGAATGTTTTTTTTATCATTGGTAACAGCGCCATTACTCCGGATCTTGCACAGGGAACCATTCTTGACGGCGTGACCCGGCAGAGCACTATTACCCTGTTGAAAGAAATGGGCTTCACCGTAGAAGAAAGACCATTAAGCATTGACGATATCATTGATGCCTATAAAGCCGGGTTACTTTATGAAGTTTTTGGCACCGGCACTGCGGCTACCATTTCCATGATCAAAGAACTCCGATACAAGGATTTTGTAATGCAGTTTGATGTGGATAACTGGAAAACAGCGCCAACTATAAAGAAATGGCTGACCGACATCCGGGAGGGCAGGAAAGAAGACAAATACAAGTGGATGCAGAAGGTCTGAAAGAAAGATGAAAGATAATAGTTGACAGATGATAGTGAAGGGAACCTAAACTCCTCTAATTGCCTATTTTCCAGATTTTTCGTTCATTTTCCTCAATTACTCCCCAACATCCGCCGGGAAGGCTGGATCTGTAAAAAATTATCATCTGTTAGCTTTAAAATTATCATCTATTCCCCTACCTTTGCCCTCCCAAAAACCGGGATAAATTAAAAGGTCAACATGCCTACAATTCAACAGTTAGTTCGTAAAGGAAGACAGATCATCAGGGCCAAGAGTAAATCAAGAGCTTTGGATGAGTGCCCCCAGCGCCGCGGTGTATGTACAAGGGTATATACCACAACCCCCAAAAAACCAAACTCAGCACTGCGTAAAGTTGCCAAGGTTCGTTTGACCAATAAAATTGAAGTGATCGCCTATATTCCCGGTGAAGGGCATAACCTGCAGGAACACTCTATTGTTCTTATTCGTGGCGGAAGGGTAAAAGATCTGCCGGGTGTCCGTTATCATATCGTTCGTGGTTCACTGGATACTGCGGGTGTGAAAGACAGGAAGAAGAGCCGTTCCAAATACGGAACCAAGAGAGAGAAAGTAAAAAAATAATTGATCTAATAAACAACAGATATGCGGAAAGCACAAGCAAAGAAACTCCCTTTAGCGCCAGATCCAAAGTTTAACGACAAACTGGTTACCCGGTTTGTAAACAACCTGATGTGGGAAGGAAAGAAAAGCGGGGCTTATAATATTTTCTACGATGCTCTTGACAAAGTAGCTAAACAAACGAGTGAAGATGGTTATGAGGTTTGGAAAAAAGCCCTGGTGAATTTAACACCTGCTGTAGAGGTTCGCAGCCGCCGGATCGGTGGAGCCACTTTCCAGATCCCGGCAGAGGTTCGTCCCGACAGGAAAATTTCTTTGAGCATTAAATGGCTTATCCGTTACAGCCGCGACAGGAATGGCCGCAGTATGGCTGATAAATTAGCCGGCGAGATCGTAGCAGCCAGTAAGGGCGAAGGCGCAGCTTTTAAAAAGAAAGAAGACACACACCGTATGGCCGAAGCCAATAAGGCTTTTGCTCACTTCAGGGTGTAAAAGATACAAGACAGATTCCTCGGAACCACTTCGATATGTTCGGGGTGGGTTTTTATTTAGGGATGGTTAAGAAACTGCTGAGTTGTATTATTTGCAGTCAACAAGTACAAACTGGTAATCGCTGTCTTCCCATTTATTCGTATCGTAGTTCTTTGCATTGAAGATGACATGAAGTGTTTCTTTTCCTCCTGCTTTTTTTATTGTCCAGGGTTTGTCGGTCCATTCTGAAGCATCGCCTACCGTTGGTGGATTTCCCACGAACTTAATCATAAACTTATCAGCATTGATTGTTCCTTCAAAAACTCCCCTTTCTGTTTTTCCTGAACCCAATTCTTCACTGGTGACATTGCCTGACACAATATCCTCCTCGTTTTTTTTATAAAAAAGGAGAGTGATCACTGTTTTGTATTTCAGGCCATCGTTGGCATAACATTTTTTTACTTCAGTCGATATTTCAACCTTTGGCGGAGGGGGCGGGGCCACTGTATCGGTTTGTTTTTTGTCAGCTGTTTTTTCTTTGGATGCATTTGAATTGCAGGCAAGCAATAACAACAGGAGGCCGGCCGTTAAAAAGCTTTTAGTACTTGAAAAGATTTGCATGGTAGCTGGTTTTTTATTTTTGTTTTTTATACTGTTCGTATGTTAACTCCCATAAATTAACCGGTTGTTCAAAGTTAAGAAAGCCGGGTATTGTTATATATTCTTTTATAAAAGTAAAACCGGCTTTTTCCAATGTCTTATTGGGCGCCGGGTTGAGTGCATAAGGTTCGCTGTATATTTTTTTCAGCTCAAGGTTTTTAAAAAAGTAAGGCAGTGACATTTTAACCAACTCCGTTCCCATGCCTTTTTCCCTTAGTTCTGAATTCCACAGGTGCAGGTGCATATATGCCTCTTCGCCAAATTTTATCTTATTGACATTGCAATGCCCGATGGCTTTGTTATCCGCCTGCCAGATGATGCAGTATGATTTTTTTTCAGGATAAGGTTGCACCAGTTGTTCCGACAGCATCGTTATCCATTCTTCTTTTGAAGGCATTTTAGCCAGGTCAACACCCATGCCTGTAAGAAATGCAGGATCAGCACTCAGCCAGTATTGGGTGATGGGTTCAATATCGCTTTCTTGTATTTCTCTTACGGATAATATAATTCTCCCTGTCTGCTTTATCATACAATGATGAAGTTATGATATTTTAAAAATAATTGTAGCCGATGCAGGGGAGATTATTTATAGTACGGTTGTTGGTGAGGAAGAACACCAACAACGGCGTAAAAAAGCATACATTATTTATTTTGTCTGTTCAAAATTTTTGTATTATTTACTTCTGTTCACAAGCCCGGTCACAGTTTGCTTCGGGAAAATAAAAATTAAAAACATAATGGCTGACAAAAACAGGCAGGCCATGATACTGAAAAATGAAACTATCCAGATAAGGCCGGAAAATATACCGGCAAAGATATAAAGCCGGGTTGTTGCTTTTAACAGCTTAGCTGAAGATGATCTTGTAAATCCCTTCGCATTGGCATAACACCAGACAGATGTCATGGCAATTCCCATGAGCGCAAAATTGAAACAATAAATATTTACGGCAGCTTCTTTCCATTCTGTCTGAATATGTTTAGATAGCAGCGCAGTAGCAAAAGGGGTCAGTGTTACCACTAATAATTTGAAGCCATTCAATAATAATAACATGCTGTTGCTCTGGTGTATAATCTGGAACATGTAATGATGATTGATCCAGCAAATAAGTAAGGTGAAAAAGCCAATCAATAATGCAAGGATACTTGCCCATTCTGCAGCCAGGCTTTTCAGCAGCGATTCATTGGCTTTCACTTCGGGAACATGAATGTCGAGTATCAATAAAGTAATGGCAATAGCAAAAACAGCATCGCTGAAAGCCTCAATGCGTGAGGTTTCTTTCGCAGGATCGTATTTATTTCCGGTCGTTTCCATGATGATTTTTTTGAAAATATAGATTGAATTTAGTCATTAACCTTTATGTTGCCTGGTTCGTGGAGACAAGAACCAAGGCGTAGGTAGCTATTTCATTCTCTTTGAGTCAGTAATAAAACCAGGAGATGACCTAAACTTCCGTCAATATTATTAATTCTTCCTGTATTAAACGTAATTCCAACTTGTCCAACTGGTACAGGTGCATCCCCAAGTCCAAAACCCGTTAATGTGAGGAATATTGCAGGTTTGTTTTCTTTCCACTTAATCCATATTGTTGCCCCGGAAAATCCGCCCTTATTGATTTTCACTTCCTGTCCTTCTTTGTTTTGATGTTTGTAAAAAGTGCCACTTTTTATTTCCTTTTTAATATTGTCAATTTTGAAGGAATAAGTTTTGTCAGATTTTTCTGCATTCCCAAAGATGTATATAACATTCTTTTCATGGTTTTGAAAGTTTTTATTCAAAGCTGAATCTGTTCCGTAATAGGTATCAAGTATAAGTGTAGTTATGTTTGTACTGTCTGACTTACTGAAACTATTAAGTTTAAAAGAATTTGCCCCGAGATCCCGGGCTCTGATTTTTAGATTGAAATAAAGTTGTTCAATATCTGCA
>JBGPKR010000213.1:0-5040 GCA_041486045.1 Chitinophagaceae bacterium
CCCAATCTCCATCAACCACGCAATACCTAAATGAACCATCAGTCCACCAACAATGGAACGGGTATGATAAACTACAATACCTAAAAGCATTCCGCCGAAATAAGAACTGATACATTCTCCCAGCGGCTTGCCAAAATGAATCGTGCAGTAAAAACAGGCCATGGGCAATATCGCATCTTTACCGGCCCATTTAATAAAAGCAAGAATTAAAAAGCCACGGAAAAAAAGTTCTATGGTAATAAAATCGCTGCCATAGGAAAGTTCAAACAGCAACTTATGCCACCAATGGATTCCACTTTCATCATAAACAGCAGCAATTGATTTTAATTTAGGATAAACAGCCAGGAAATCTGCCTGGGTGGAAGCAGCTGCTACCAGCGGCAACATAATAAGCAGCATCAGCAGGTAGGGCCCCCAGTTCATATTCTTTGTCTTGACGCCATAAAAAGGCTGCTGCCTGTCAAAAATTTTCCAGGCGATGAAAAGAATGATGCCGGTTATGATCACCAGTAAAGGCCAGTAAAAGATATGGTTCCAGTAATTGTTCCAGTTTATATTATCAGAAAACTGAAGAGGAATATTCAATGCAACTTTCAGTGAGAAGATGGCCGGGGCCAGCAATACAAGAAAAATAAATTTTGGTTCATTTGTGTATTCCCTTTTTTTCAGCGTTCTGTATAAAAAATAAGGTAAGGTAAACGCAAGCAGGAAGATCGCATAGCGGGAAATAAAACTGTAGAAAAATGAATACTCATTGCTGATCGCATCATCAGTTTTGTAGTTATAGTTTATAAATATCAGTAGCCCCGTGAAAACGGATACCAATGTTAAAATTCTTTTATCAACCCCGTAAAAGTACTCCCTTATATAGTTAAAGATTGTCTTCATCTGAACGGGAAAATAAAATATTTTATCCGTCTTTAAACTTTCTTGCTCTCCACAGTTCCAATGTTTCGTTAATAAATTTGAAACCCTAAAAGTATAACCATGAAAACTTTATCAATTAACCGGATTTTGATCGCTGCATTCGCAGTGTTTTTCGCCACCCTCCTTTATTCCTGCCAGAAAGAAAACAGCTTAAACAACAGCAGTTCTGCCGTAACGGATGTAACGGAAGATGAAGCCAAAGCATATTCTGATGAAAGTGCACAGGCTGATGCCAGTTTCGATGATGTGGAAGATGTCAGCAGGATTGCCGCAGAAGAAGAAGGCGATGCAAGTATGTACGGACGTCCAGGTGATGTCAGTGGTTGGCGCTTACCCACTTTTGATGAATTGCGTTTACGTCTCGGACCCTGTGCTACCATTACCGTAACTCCTAATGACAGCACGTATCCAAAAACCATTACGATTGATTTTGGCCCTATTGGTTGCCTCTGTGCCGATGGAAAATACAGGAGAGGTGCAATTGTTATTCATTTGACAGCTCCCATCCGCCGCCCCGGCGCCGTGATGACCATCACATTGGTTGACTTCTACCTGAACCGTGCCCATATAGAAGGTACAAAGGTGGTGAGCAACCTGAGTGAAAATGGTAATATCAAATTCACCGTGCAGGTAGTTGGTGGTAAAGTAACTTTCCCGAACGGAAGAGGTTACCAGTACCAAAGCCTGAAATATGTACAACAAATTGAAGGTGGCAATACCCGTACCATCCGGGATGATGTGTACAGCATCCAGGGAAGATCAAAAACTGAATTCAATAACGGTCTTACCATCACGCTGGATACTGAGACCCCGCTGATCAAAAAAGTAGTTTGCCCCTGGATCAGTAATGGCGTGCTGAAAATTAAGATCAATGCCAGGGTATTGTTCCTTGATTACGGTGCACCCAACAATGGTGACTGTGATAACCTGGCCCTGCTTACATGGAACAATGGCAATAACCATTTACTGATAACCTTACCTTAATCATCATAACAGTATAGCATAGCGAGCAGATTCCCCGCCCCGACGGTAACCGTCGGGGCTTTTCAATTATTTTCCTTTTGCAAAATTCTTTTTGATCCACACTACTGCCTTCTTCACATAGTATTCTTCATCATTTTCAAGATTCTTAACCAATTTTTTTATTTCCGGGTGCAACGCTTTTACCCTTGTGTACCATTCTACCAATACAAGTGATAGCCTTCGCTGCCAGAAATCTTCCGAGCTGTTATATTTCCAAGCCAGCGCAAAAATTTCTTTCTGATGTGTTGTAATGATTGGTTTTAATGCCTGCATGCCCATGGCATCACATACAGCCCAGTTGCCTATGTTCTTTGCAAAGAGCCGGATCAGTTTCAAAGATCGTTCCGGGTCTTTCTTTGCAATTTTGCCCAGCATCTTAACAGCCAGTATTTTTTCTTCCAGTGCAGCCGCATTCCAGAGTTCTTCCACTAAATCAAAACCACCCTGTTTGAATTGCTGCGCCAGTTCATTTAAAACAGGTGTTCTAACTCCATAAATTTTTTCTTTTGTGCCCGGCACAAATTTTTCATGTGCAGCTTTTGCCTCAGGAATTGCTTTTGCTTTAAGAATGCTTTGTATTTCTTTTAGCCGGATTGACATGTACTAAGATTATAAACCGGGCTTGCATGGCAGGAGGGAAGCCCTATTCAATATGAAACGAAACAAGCGTGGATACCTGTTGCAACTTTATTACCCGCTGGCCGATCGGAGCTTTTTCCATGATATACTTTATTACGCCAATGCCCGGTTTGAAAAAGACCTGGTCCTTCCGGTAGTTGCGGGCATTTTTTTCAAAGTAGAAACAATCATCAAAAGTCCCGGCTGATGTTTCTAAAGGGGTTTCAAATCTTAATGACCGTCCCAATGCTGCTGCGTCTTCGAAACTGGTAAGGTATCGTAAGGAATCGCCGGGGAAAAGACCAAATTCTTTTTTTACATCCTTGATGTCAGGGGTAAACAATCTGTCAGCTAATTCAAAAAAGGAGGAATCATTTGCAAATAAGATATCCGGAAGACCCACTGAAATATTACCCTCCCACCAAACCAGTCCATCGGGAAGCGATTTTTTAGTGGTCAGGTAACGTAATGTGTCAAATTGCACTTTTGTAAACACAGCGTCAGAAAAAATAGAATCTTCGTATATCCAGTAGTTTTTGCTGCTGAGGGGTAAAATGCCACAATGTTTTTGAGTGCAGGTAAATGCCACAACAGAATCAGCCGGATAAGACCGTCCGGCGGGATTGGCTGTCTGAAGTTCACAAGGCTCAGTTACTGTTTTTAGCTGCAAAAAATCGCCTTTTCTGCAGGCCAGTAAGAAAGTGCTTCCGATAAGTATGGATACAATTGTTTTTTTCAAAGGAGTCCGTTTTACGTCCAAATGGGAGGACAAAATAGAAACTAGTTTTTACAATTCATAACTATTACTAAGATAATTTACGTTTTTCCCACACCGTAATTTCTGCAAATGCCTGGCTTATAGATGTAATAAAAAGCTCATTTGATATAAAAAGCCCCAGAACAAGCACCGGCAGCTTTTTCTGGGGCTTTCGGACAGCCAGGGCCGGCTTCTTTATTGAAATATTTTATTGAAGAAAGCTTTCATCTCATTCCATGACGCCGTATCTGCGGCAGCATTGTACTTAATAGGCAGATTGAATTTTTCACCCAAAGCGGTTGCATTAGGGTTGGTGAAAGCATGGATAGCCCCTTCATAAGCTTTAAAAGTATATTTTGCCCCGATGGAATCCATTTGCTTTTTAAATTTATCTACTTCTTCCTGCGGTACAAAGGGGTCAGCAGCTCCGTGGCAAACTAATATCTCAGCCTTCAGTAAAGATTTATTGGCCGGAGTGCCAACCAAACTGCCGTGAAAACTTACCACTCCTTTCAGATCTTCACCCATCCGGGCAAGATTGAGCAATACCCCGCCGCCAAAGCAATAGCCGATGGCAGCAATATTATTTGCATCTACCTGGCTCCATGTTTTGAATTTATTCAAAGCAGCCTCAAAATTTTTCTTTGCTAATTGGGGGTCCTGGTAGAAAGGCATAGCCAGTTTTTGTGCATCGGTCGGGTTATCGGCCCTTTTGCCATTTCCATACATATCAACTGCCATGGCGATATAGCCAAGTTTAGCCAGTTCTCTTGCCCGCATTTTTGAATAATCATTCAGTCCCCACCATTCATGTACGACCAGCACGGCCGGTCGTTTGCCTTCTTTGTTTTCATCATACACCACATAGCCGTCCATCTTCAGGCTATCGATCATGTAATTGATATTTTCTTCTTTTAGTTTTGGTTCTTTCATTTCGGCCTCCTTTTTTTTATCGCTGCTGTTGCAGGAAGTTAATAAAATAAAACAGGCGGGCATCAACGCCTTTAAAAATGATTTTGGTTTCATAACAGGAATTTTAAGTTTGAGATCCGGGGCAATAAAGTTCAGAAAAAATTTTGGCCGGACAAAAGAAAACGGGTTTATCGTTAAATACGTCCGCTTATGGAATTTGTTAAGGCGAACTGTCCTTTATGCTTACCTTGATTCTATCTAAACCGCCTGATATGTTCCATAAACTTTGTTTGCCTGTTGTACTGATGCTTGCCATTTCTGCAACAGCGCAGTTTAAAAATGATAATGTATTGTACAAGACCGTTGATCCGGCAGATCTCTGTGCCACTTTGGAAAAGAACAAAGGATATATTTTGCTGGATGTCCGTTCCCCGGCAGAATACGCCGATACATCCACGTTCGCTTCTTATAATCTTGGCCATTTAAAAGGCGCCCGGAATATTGATGTAGGTCAATTGGGAAAAAGACTTTCTGAAATAAAGGAATATAAAGACCAGCCGGTATTTGTTTATTGTTCTCACAGCCAGCGGAGCCGTCGGGCAGGGAAGATGCTGGCAGATAGCGGCTTTACTAAAGTTTTCAATATTAATGGGGGCATGACGGCAATACATTACACGGATGCTGCCGGAAAAGGTTGTTTAAAAGACATGGTACAAACAGGGAATAATTATTCCATTATTTCTTTCAATGATTTCTGTGGCATGATGGGAAAAGATAATGGGCCTGTGTTAATAGATGTGCGG
>JBGPKR010000214.1:0-5005 GCA_041486045.1 Chitinophagaceae bacterium
AACAGGAATTCAATAAAAGGATTAAAGATCATTGAAGAAACCCCATTGCTGAGACATTTCACGGCTAAACTTCAACCCATCAATTAGAGAATCCAAACCTAGTTTTTTGATGCAAGACCCGGAATGGCATGACGCTATGAATCTTTACTGCCGGCGCTATTATATATTTCCTCAAAACTTCTCCTCAGGAAAACCCTGATCATCTCCCTGCGGTAATTTCTTGAAAACATTTCATTGTCAATAGCTCTTGATCTTTTTAATGCCTGTTTTACCAGTTCTTCCTTATCGCTTTTTCTTGTCCCTTCCACAACAACCGGCCTGGGATCAACGCCGCCTAAAACAATTTTCAATTTTTCATTTTTATTGGCAGTAACAACCGTAGTTAGAGAAGTAAAGTCCATACTTTCCCGTTGCCGGAGTTTATTAAATACAGAACGGAATCCCTGGTTGAATGGCAGCAAAATGGATTTAATAATAGAATCCCTGTCCAGGTTCCTCGGATGGACCCCCTCACCTGTATAGATATCTTCCAGCTTGATTTTCCTTTCACCATTCTTATCAATTATTTCAAGAAAAGCATCCATACTGATGAGTGCCGGTGCAGTGTCTGATACAAATTCAGAATAACAATGCTTTTTACTTCCTGTGGCTATACAGATATTTCCTTCGCACTTCAAACAAAAGCCTACTGCATCACGCCACCATTCTGATTGATTGTAAAAAATACAACGGTTCTCGCATAAAATATTTCCTCCTATTGTTGCTGAATTTCTGATCAGCGGAGAACCCACGGCCTTTGCCGCTTCAATTAAAACGGGGAACTCACCTGTAATTTCCTTATGGTTTCTTAAATCACTCAATTTAACCAGGGAACCGATAGATAAATAGTCGCCGGCTATTTTGACCTGTTTCAATTCGTTTATGCCACTTAAATCAATCAGGCAGGATGAAGTTTCATTTCCCTGGAAACGATTCACCATTACATCTGTTCCGCCAGCCAGGAAACGAAAATCATTTCCCGGACCAGCCGTCATGGCTAAGGCTTCCCGGATCGAATTGGGTTGTAAATATGTCTTTTCTGCTATCATCCTTTTCTCTTTATTACATTAAATACTCTCCAGCTTTGCGAATGAAAGAGAATTATTTTTCATTTTCTGCAAAATATCTTCAGCGCTGATCGGCAATTTTGTGATCCTTACCCCCACCGCATCAAAAATTGCATTGGCAATGGCAGGAATTACGGGGTGCAATGCGCCTTCTCCACATTCCTTAGCGCCAAATGGCCCTTCCGGATCTTCCGTTTCAATGATATTTGAATGAATGGCCGGAGTATCCAGTGAAGTTGGAATTTTATAGTCAAGAAAATTGCTGTTTAAAATCAAACCATTAAAATATTTTAACTGCTCACTCATTGCCTGCCCCATTCCCATATGCCATGAACCTTCCAATTGTCCTTCTACCGCTAATGGGTTGATAGCTTTTCCGCAATCATGTGCTCCCCAGATATTAAGCACTTTAACCAATCCTGTTTCAATATCTACATTCACTTCTGCTACTACTGCACCAAAACTATATGAGGGACTTAAACCGGCGCCTGATCCTTTAAAATCGCCTCCCAATTTTGGAGAAATATATTTTCCGCTGACTGTGATCGCACCACGGTTTGCTGTTGCAATATCAATTGCTTCATTCCAGGTCAAATCTGTTTTTTTGTCGTTGGTAAAAATTTTATCCCCTGAAAAATTCAATTCCTCTTCAGAAACTTCATTTTTTGCTGAAATAGCTTTGACAATTTCATTTTTTAAATTTTCTGCAGCCATCTTTGCAGCATTTCCTGCCATAAAGGTTACCCGGCTGGAATAACTTCCCAGGTCAACCGGGGTAAGTAATGTATCAGCGGCCAGTACAAAAACTTTTTCCATTGATATTCCCAGGACCTCTGCAACTATCATGGCCAGCATGGTATCACTCCCCTGTCCTATATCACTGGCCCCGGAGCTTATCAGCACTCTTCCGTCAAAATCCACTTTAAGATTCACTACTGACTGCGGTAACTCATTACGGATGATTGGCAAGGCACTTCCGCTGATAAAAAACCCGCAGCCTGCACCAAGTCCATGCCCGTGTGCCAATTTACCATATTTCTCTCCCCATTGAGATTGTTCCATCACTTTCATCAACGATTCCCTGCTTCCATTAGATGTTATCCTGTATTGACCTACAGTTAATGTATTGGAAGGCATAAAATTCTTCAACCGCAATGCACAGGGATCCATTTTCATCTGATGTGCCAGGTCATCAATCAAACTCTCAATTGCAAAACGGGAGTTGACGGCGCCATGACCCCGCATAGCACCACATTGCGGTTTGTTGGTGTAAACCCGGTAAGTTTTGAATCCGAAATTTTCAATAGTATATGGCGCCTGCAATAAAACTCCATTATAATAAGTAGTGACCACTCCAAAACTTCCATATGCACCTCCATCTATTTTAATAGCTGCATCTAACACTTTGAGATAACCCTTCTGATCAGCTCCGATCTCCATCGCCATTTTAGTGGGGTGTCTTCCATGATTGCTGAGAAAGACTTCTTCCCTGCTGAACCTGACTTTAACGGGACGGCCCGTTTTCATTGCCAGCCAGGAAACAATAATTTCATGAGGAAAGGGATCACTTTTACCACCGAATCCACCACCCACATAAGGTTTGATGACACGTACTTTGCTCAATGGCAATTTCAGCACCTTGACCAAAGCCCGGTGGAGATAATGAGGAACCTGTGTTGCAGTGATAACAGTCAGCCCGTTTTCGTCCCAATAAGCTGTGGCAGCATGCGGCTCGGTAAATGCATGTGATACTCCTTCAAATTCAAAACTCATTTTACTCCGGAAAGCAGCATGAGCAAGGCCTTCTTCCTGGTTACCAAAACGCAGTTCTGCTTTTTTATGAATGTTGTTATTGAATTTTGTATGCGAATGGATTTTTTCATTTGTGCCTATATCATTGAGGGATTCATCAATTTCAAAAAATGGGTGAAGAGTTTTGTATTTAACCCTGATCAGTTTGCAGGCAGCCTTTGCAATTTCTTCCGTTTCAGCAGCTATGGCTGCTACTATTTCACCAATATATCTCACCTTTTCAATAGCCAGCGCTGTTTCATCCCGGGAGATGGGCAGCACTCCGAATTTTTCCGGCAATTCGTGCCCCGTCAAAATATATTTTACTCCATCAAGCTGCTGGGCAAGTGAAGTATCAATGCTCTCTATGATCGCATGAGGAAAAGGACTTCTTAGAAATTTACAATGCAAAACATTTTTTACCCGGATGTCGTCTGCATAATCAGCAATGCCCTGTACTTTTTTGGTCGCTTCAATATAAGGATGACCTGTTCCAACGATCCCGGGAACGCCGGCACCTGCTTTCTTTTCGCCGTTTGATTTACTTTGCGGATGAATTGTTTCAGCAACAGCTTCAATAATTTTTTTATACCCGGTACACCTGCAAAGGTTTCCCGATAAAGCTTCTTTGATTTCATCAACGGTTGCGCCAGGGTTCTTCCTGACAAAATCCAATGAGGTCATAACCATTCCGGGTGTACAAAAGCCGCATTGAATGGCTCCCTTTTCTACAAATTTTTTCTGCAGTACATGCAATTCCCCGTTTTCAGCAATGCCTTCAATGGTAGTAACTTCAGCATGATCGCAGCGCATGGCCGGCGTGATGCAACTCAGCACGGGTTCATCATTTACCAATACAGTGCAGGCACCGCAGCTTCCCTGTTCACAGCCGATCTTGGTGCCTGTCAGCCCGATCTTGTTACGCAAAACATGGGCAAGTGTTTCATGTCCGCCGATCAGCAGTTCATGCTGCTTTTTATTTACATGAATCTTAATGGCCTTCATTCCTGCATGCTGTTTTTATCCAGGCTGTTACTAATTTTTCAAATTCCGGCTCCAATGCTTTTACCTCCATCTACATAAATGGTTTGCCCGGTAATAAAATTTGTTTTTTCTGAAACTAAAAATGAAACGGTATGGGCTACATCTTCCGGCTTACCCATGGTTTTTGAAGGTTGGGCCTGGATTAATTTCTCAAGAACCTCTTTCTTTATTTTCTGAGTTAATGCGGTATCAATTAGCCCGGTAGCAACAGCATTCACAGAAACATTGTATTTACCCATTTCTAATGCCAGGGCCCTGGTCAGCCCGATTACTCCTGCTTTTGAAGCTGAATAATTTGTTTGTCCCATATTTCCCATCCAGGCACGGGAAGAAATATTTATAATACGTCCTGAGTTTTGCAGTTTCATTTTTTTAGCTGCTTCCCTGCACATCAGCCAGGTTCCTTTAAGATTAACATTTACCACCAGGTCAAAATCGGCTGCATTCATATTCCATATCATATTATCCCGGATGATACCGGCATTATTCACCAGCACATCAATCCGCCCAAAAGTTTCCTGGATGGAATTGAACAATGCAATTACCTGTTTTTCGTCGCTGATATCTGTTAAATAAAAAACTGCTTTATCTCCCCCGATTTCTTTAACTGTTTTATCCCCGCTGCTTTTGTCCACATCAACCAGCAGCACAAAATATCCGTCAGCTACCAGCCGTCGGGCAATGGCTTTACCTATTCCTTTGCCGCCACCTGTTACTATCGCCACCTGTTTTTGCATATTTCTTATTTTTCATTTCCCCTGGTATTGAACTTTTTTTCCTATCGAAGTCAGACCCAATAAAGCATCTGATGTTGAAAATATTTCATTCAGGTATGCCAGTTCAGACTCACATCCCTTTCCATCATCAATTAATTTATCTGCAAGCTTTATTGCAACCGGAGCCTTATAGGATATGGTTTTTACAATTTTTTCAGCCTCCTCAGCAGCCAATGATTGATCAGAAAATGTTTTTCCCAGGATTTCAACCAGGGAATTCTTCTCAAAGAAGTCTTTAATATGCTGCCATTTTTCATTTAGCAATTTGTTTGAGGTAATGGGTAATGA
>JBGPKR010000215.1:0-4971 GCA_041486045.1 Chitinophagaceae bacterium
ACAGCAAAAATGGGATTATGTTGGTGCTGCCTTAGCCATCCGTGCATGGGGATGGCTTGAATTGACCCAGGAGTATAATATTGGAATATTAAGAGAAGCATGGACTCCGGGGCTGGCCACATTTCATTACCAGGAACAGGAAGAAATTCTGGACAGTTGCCGAGCTGTTTGCCATCGTGCTTTACAGAATTTAAACAGGACAGATGGCAATGTTAGCCAGGCCAACCTGGCAATCGGGGATGCCTTTTTTAATAATGGCGATGTAAATAAATGGAAAAAATTTGTGTACGGAATATTGGCCCGTTCCTATATTATTTTAAGCGCTAAGAACTTTTTTCCTGTTCCTTCTCCTACTGTATTCTATCCTGATTCTGCCATAAAATATGCCAGCCTCGCCATGACTTCCAATACAGATAATGCAACCGTTAAAGTAGTTGGCCCTCCGCAAAACGGCCAAATAAACTTTTGGGGTCCGGCCCGTAATAATTTTGGCAGCAGCAGGCAGGGTGATTATATTGCCAAGCTGATGTCTGGAGATACCTTGACGGCTTTTTATACGGTTCCCGATCCAAGAAGATGGTATATGCTTAGCGAAAATCTTAAAGGGGAATTTAAAGGATTCTTACCCTGGGCTGGCGGTGGCAGCTTCGCCGCTAATGACTACCCCAAGAATATCTGGAGACATCCCACCCCAACATCAACTACCCCCCCGTCTGTAGACAGCTCCCGATATTTATATGCTAATGCAAGCCCCTGGCCGATAATGACAGCATCGGAAATGCAATTTATTATTGCCGAGGCTGCTTTCCGTAAGGGAGACAAACCATTAGCACTTGCCGCATATACAAACGCAATAAGCCTGAATTTTGATATGCTGACAACATCATATCCGCAAAACATACTGGCAGGAAAAGATATCACACCCGCAGTAAAAGCTGCCTATCTTGCCAACCCGCTTATTGTCCCGGCTTCACCTGCTGCTTTAACACTGACACATATCATGAATCAAAAATATATTGCATTATTCCCCTGGGGCGCCCAGGAAACCTGGGTGGATATGCGGAAGTTTCATTATAGTGATCTTGATCCGCTAACAGGCAAAAAAGTGTATGCAGGTATGATACTTCCCAATCCCGCAATTGCTACAGAATTGATCCCTACCAATCTTGGGCAATATACCTACCGGATGAGGCCAAGATTTAATTCAGAATACCTGTACGATGTTCCTGAATTAACAAGGATCGGGGCCTATCAATATCCCGAGTATAATACGTATAAAACCTGGTTTGCGATCCCATAAATTCTTAACAAGAAAATATATTATCATGAAACTTTATAAAATAACAATAATAAGCCTGGGAACAGTAGCGGTTTCTTTTCTATACATGTCCTGTTACAAGAGTAATATAAAATTGGTGGCAGTTACAAATACTGATTTTATTAACAAAGGATTTGTACAGGTATATAATGGCACATTAAGCAGTGCGAGAAATTATGTGTATGTTGATGCAAGCTCCATCCTCGGACCTGCCGGTGTAAGTGGAACCGCTCTTGCTTATGGGAGTACACTTCCTTCAACACCTTCTAATTTTTCTGTAGCATCCGGGATCAGGGCATTTCTTATCCGGGATACACTGCCTGCCACAACACAGCCACCTATGTCGTTTGCGGAAAATATAGAGCCCTATAAGTATTATACCATCTTCATGTATGATACAGTGAACAGCCCGAAACAAAAGATCGTTAATAACGACATCGTCATACCGAATGATACAACCGCGAGGGTAAGATTTGCTAATTTTATTTTTTCGAAAACAGCAGTTCCGAATGTTGACCTGTTCTCAGTAAAGAGAAATGCCAATGTGTTTACCAATGTGGCGATAACGGATGTTACAAACTATATCCCATTTAATTCAGCCGTAACTACTGCTACATCTGACACGCTGCTGGTAAGGGAAACCGGCACCACCAACCTGTTGGCACAATTAAACGCTTATATGCCTATCAGGAAGAGAAGTTATACCCTTGTTTTCCGGGGTCGTTA
Organism: Chitinophagaceae bacterium; assembly: GCA_041486045.1. Taxonomy (GTDB): domain Bacteria; phylum Bacteroidota; class Bacteroidia; order Chitinophagales; family Chitinophagaceae; genus JJ008. The sequence continues at coordinate 2,045 of JBGPKR010000215.1, forward strand.
CCAGTCAACCAGCGGTACAGTGGTGAGAACCCTTTCGTCTTTTTCAAGCAACTAAAAAAATATTATTGCTGAAAGTAAAACTGTCCCGGCTTGTCGGGGCAGTTTTTTTTATGCAGTTGACAAGGGAATAAAGAATATTTATGCGAAGAATATATACGCCATTGCAATGGCAGTTATAATACCAGCCAGGTCTGCCAGCAGCATTGTCGTGACAGCATAGCGGGAATTTTTAATTCCTATTGCTCCAAAATAAACAGCGATGACATAAAAGGTCGTTTCCGCTGAACCGCGGAATACAGAGGAGAGGTATCCGGCAAATGAATCCGGACCATGTGCATTCATGGTGTCGATCATAATGGCCCTTGCCCCGCTCCCACTCAATGGTTTTATTAAAGCTGTCGGGAGGCTATCAACAATTCTTGTATCACCACCCAGCATGACAAAAAGATTTTTGAGCCCGTCGAGAGCAAATTCAAATGCACCACTGTTCCTGAGTAAGCAGATGGCAACAAGCAGCCCGACAAGGTAAGGAATGATCCTGACAGCCGTTTCAAAACCAGCTTTGGCACCGTCAATAAACGCCTCAAAAATGTTTATCTTTTTATAGATCCCTCCAAGAACGATCAATAAAAAGATCAGGAGGATGATACCATTGCTCAGGTTTGTTGAAAACAACTGGACTCCTTTTGTATCCAATGTTTTTATATAAAACACCAACGCAGAGATAAGAGCTGTGATCCCCAATATCCATAATAAGATCACAGGCTGAAATACCCTGATGCGCTGCCTGAATGAAACCATCAGCATAGCAGCAACTGTTGCAACAAAGGTTGCGATCATGCAGGGAATAAAAATATCCGTAGGATGTGATGACTTCAGGACCAACCTGTCGGCAATGATACTGGTTGGGATCAATGTTAGCCCGGCAGCATGAAGGCATAAGAACATCAATTGTGAATTGGATGCCCTTGTTTTATCCGGATTGATCTCCTGCAGGCTTTCCATTGCTTTTATTCCAAATGGTGTTGCAGCATTATCCAACCCCATCAGGTTGGCTGAAAAGTTCATCACCATATGTCCCATCGACGGATGGTTTTTGGGTACATCGGGAAAGATCTTGGAAAAAAATGGCCCGATGATCCTGGACAGGAACCTTACACCCCCGGCTTTTTCGGCAATACTCATAAAACCCATGAACAATGCCATAATGCCTATTAGTCCGATACAAAGGTTCACGGCATCTTTTGTAGTTTCGAATATTCCGTTAGCAGGAAGTAGTTTGTAGGCTGTGTAATTAGTTCCATTTTTATACACTTTATCCTTTCCCCAAACTGCTACTTTCTGAACGAGCAACTGGTTATGAACCGCGGCTGGAATTGAAACAGAATCAACTGACCTTACTGAAATGGTATCGGTATTCTTACCCGTTACCATATTGCTGAAAAGATTTTGCTGCCCCGGTTGAAAAATAACTCTTCCTGCCGCAACCAGCAGCGCTATCAGTATGAATGCTGTCCAGATCCTGCTGAGTGCCATATTAAATATTTTAGATTGAAGATTGAAGATTTTTTCCTAAACACCAAAACCTTCTTTTCACAGGAGTTTTCTTTCGGACTGTATGCTTATCTTTGCGCCCCGAAAAAGTCCGTAAGTCATATAAGTCAAATGGGTCAGTCACCTGCAACCCATGAATCGAATTTGACCAATATGACTTATATGACCGATATGACTTAAATACTAAATCATGGCTTTACAGGCAGGAATTGTGGGATTACCCAATGTCGGAAAATCAACTTTATTTAATGCAGTAAGTAACAGCGCCAGGGCACAGGCCAGCAACTATCGCTTTTGCACCATTGACCCGAATATCGGCCTGGTGGATGTTCCCGACCCGAGATTATATAAACTGGCTGAATTGGTCCATCCCAACCGCATTGTTCCCACACAAATTGAGATCGTTGATATCGCCGGGCTTGTTCGCGGCGCCAGCAAGGGAGAAGGACTGGGTAATAAGTTCCTTGGCAATATCCGTGAAGTGGATGCCATTATTCATGTTGTCCGTTGTTTTGAAGATGAGAATGTTCTGAGGGACGAAGGCGCCATTAACCCTATCAGTGATAAGGAAATTATCGATGCTGAACTGCAATTAAAAGACCTTGACAGCGTACAAAAGAAAATTCATAAAACAGAGAAGCAAATAAAACTGGAGCCGAAGTATAAAATTGAACTGGAAATACTGTTGAAATGTAAAGAACACCTGGAAAAAGGGAAAAGCATCCGTGAATTGGACCTGGATAAAGAAGAAAAGCTGGCCATTGCTGATCTCTTTCTTTTAACGGACAAACCGGTTTTGTATGTTGCCAATGTGGACGAAGCATCCATGCACAGCGGCAATAAGTTTTCCGATGCGTTAAAAGAAGCCATTAAGAATGAGAAAGCCGGAATGATCATCATGAATAATAATATAGAAGCACAGATAGCGGAGATGGAAAATGCTGATGACAAGCAACTGTTCATGGACGAATATAAAATGAAAGAACCTGCACTGGACCGGCTTATTCATTCAGCCTATAAACTTTTAAACCTGTTTACCTACTTTACGGCCGGCGTACCGGAAGTAAGGGCATGGACGATACACCAGGGCTGGAAAGCCCCACAGGCCGCGGGAGTTATTCATACTGACTTTGAAAAAGGATTTATCAAAGCTGAAGTGATAAGTTATGATGATTATGTACAATACGGCTCTGAAGCTGCCTGTCGTGAGGTCGGTAAGCTAAGAATAGAAGGAAAAGAATATGTGGTGAAGGATGGTGATGTGATGCATTTCAGATTTAATGTTTAGAACTACGATTAGCAGGATTTTATTGGATTATGAGGAAAGCAAAGTTTTCCTACGGTAAGAAGTTTTGAAATATAAGATTTTTTCT
>JBGPKR010000216.1:0-4952 GCA_041486045.1 Chitinophagaceae bacterium
TCCTTTCCTTTGGATTTTTTTTGCGCATGTACGGAAACACTTACACTGCAGATCAGGAGGAGAAAAAGAATTCTTTTCATGACCGGTTTAATTAATTACTGCAAGTTGGCAATAAAAAACCACAACAGCAAGTGGTTGTAGGATGCTTTTGGCCGCTACTACTTTATTTAATTAGTTGATGGCTTGCAAAGCGGCCTGATGCTTTTAAACAGCTTTCAGTTTCTTGATCGCTTCAGTCATTTTAGGTATTATTTCAAATGCGTCACCCACAATGCCATAATCAGCTGCTTTGAAGAATGGAGCTTCCGGGTCTTTATTGATTACCACGATTATTTTACTTCTGTTTACACCTGCCAGGTGCTGGATAGCGCCGGAAATACCTATAGCAATATAAAGATTGGGTGCAATGGCAATACCTGTTTGTCCCACATGTTCATTATGCGGACGCCAGTGTGCATCGGCCACGGGGCGGCTGCAGGCGGTGGCTGCGTGTAAAGATTTTGCAAGTTCTTCCACCATGCCCCAGTTTTCAGGACCCTTCATGCCACGGCCGGCACTGACCACTATTTCTGCTTCTGTAAGGGGTACTTCACCGCTTGCTTTTGTAACCCCGGTCACTTTTATTTTAGGTGCATCCACCGTTGCATTGAAAGAAACAACTTCTGCGCTTCCTTCGCCTGCAAGTACCTGGTAAGCGTTGAGACTAAGTGAAACAATTTTTATGTTCGTACTGACGGAGACATTGGCAAATGCTTTGCCAGAGAAAACATTTTTCTTCACCACAAATCCATTACTGGTATCAGGTAGTGCCACAGCACCGGAAACCAAACCTGCTTTTAACCGGACGGAGAGACGGGGAGCAATGGATTTACCATCAGCGTTATTTGCAAAAACAATCAATTTGGCCCCGGTTGCTTCTGCTACCTGTGCAATTACTTTGGTATATACCTGTGCATCTAAATGATCCAGCGAATGATCAGCAACGTGATGGATTTTCTTAACACCATATTTACCAAGAGCGGTGAGGTCGTCCTTTACTGTTCCGAGAACCACTCCTTCAGCCACTGTTCCGGATTGCTCAGCTACTTTTGCCCCGTAAGTCAATACTTCAAGCGAGGCTTTTTTTACATGACCATCTATGGTATCAATGAATATTAAAACTGACATATAATTATTTTTAAGATCGTGATCAGAATGCTTTTGCTTCTTCATGCAAAAGGCGGACAAGTTCTTCTACATTATCGGCAGACACTAATTTTACACCTGCTTTGACAGGAGGCAAGCCGAACCCAACCACAGTTGTTATGGTATCGGCAGCAACAGGCTCCATAACTTTCAATGGTTTTGTCCGGGCTCCCATGATACCTTTCATATTGGGTATCCGCTGTTCTGCCATTCCTTTCTGGCAGCTTACCACGAGCGGTGTATCCACTTCGCAAACCTCTTCACCGCCTTCAATTTCTCTTGTAATAGTTGTTTTATTGCCATTGATTTCAAATTTTGCAGCCAGGGCCACATAGGGAAGGTCCATCAGTTCAGCTACCATGCCGCCAATGGAGGATCCATTGTAGTCAATGGTTTCTTTACCGGTAAAAATTAAATCATAAGCTCCTTGTTTTGCCACTGCTGCAATCTGCGAAGCAATATAAAAGCTGTCGTGGCTTTCTGCATTTACCCGGATCGCTTCGTCGCCGCCAAGCGCCAATGCTTTACGGATTATCGGGTCAACATCAGGAAGACCCACCGTTATTAAATGAATGACAGTGGATGCATCGGCTTCTTTCAGTTCAATGGCACGAACCAGTGAATACCATTCGTCGTAGGGGTTAATGATCCATTGTACGCCGCTTACATCGAATTTCGTGTTGTTATCGGTGAAGGCTATTTTTGCCGTGGTGTCAGGCGTTTTACTGATACAAACTAAGATTTTCATTGTGTCTTTTGAGGCTTTATTTAGATAGTTGTTTATGCAACTAAAGCAAAGATAGGAAAGGCAATTAATAATTAATAATTATTGATTAATAATTTTTTACAGTGGACAGGATTTCAAAATTGAAGGAATTTTTAGCGGGCAGTCCCAATGATAGTTTTTTACAACATGCCCTGGCGCTTGAATATATCAAGCTGGGAGATGATGAACAGGCCAGGGATCTGTTTGAAGAAATACTAAACAGGGAACCGGGGTATATCGGGAGCTACTATCACCTGGCAAAATTGCAGGAACGATTGGGTGAAACGGATAAGGCGGTACAGGTATATAAGAAAGGAATGGAGGAGGCGATGAAGACAGGGGACAACCATGCTTATGGAGAATTGAAAGGGGCTTATGAAGAACTTACTTTTTAGCCCCTGCCCCTGAAGGGGAATTTAGGTAGAGAATTCATTTTTTATTTTTGAGCGTATTAAAGAAGTAAGATTGTCAGATGAATTTATTGTCACAGTTCAGGGATTTTATAAAACAACAAAATCTTTTCTCTACAAAAGATAAACTGCTGCTGGCCGTTAGCGGCGGGGTGGACTCTGTTGTTTTATGTGAATTGTGTAAACAGGCAGGGTATGATTTCATCATGGCTCATTGCAATTTTCAACTGAGAGGAGAGGAGAGTGAACGGGATGAACAATTTGTAAGAGAACTGGGAAAAAAATATGGCATTGAAGTGGTTGTAAAAAAATTTGACACCAAAAAATTTGCTGCTGAAAAAAAGATCTCAACCCAGGAGGCGGCAAGGGAATTGAGATATGGCTGGTTTGCTGAATTAGTCAGGAGTCGGGAGTCAGGAGTCGGGAGTCAGTATACAACCTACCTGTTAACAGCACATCATGCCGATGACAATAACGAAACCGTGCTGATGAACTTCTTCCGGGGTACTGGCTTGCATGGATTAACCGGCATCCCTGTTTCAGCCGGATATATCCGCAGACCGTTGCTGGGATTTTCCAAAGATGAACTGATTGTCTTTGCAAATGAAAACAAACTTGAATTTGTAGAAGATTCTTCCAACCAATCTTCCAAATACACCCGGAATTATTTCAGAAATGAAATTATTCCTGCCATTGGCAAAGTCTATCCGCAGGTAAAAGATAATTTACAGGACAACATCAGCCGGTTTAAAGAAATTGAAAAGCTGTACCAATTTTCAGTGGGAGAGCTGAAGAAAAGAATTTGTAAACAAAGAGGAAACGAGGTTCATGTTCCTGTTAAACAGCTGATGGCTTTCAATAACCGGGCATTGATCTATGAAATTATTTCACCCTATGGATTTAATGAAAAGCAGGTAGATGAAGTTGTAAAACTGGCGGATAGCGATTCAGGTAAATATATTCAATCACCTGCTGCTATTTACCGCATCATCAGGCACCGGCATTGGTTTATCATCAGCCCCGTTCAGGCCACCGAAGCTGAAAATATTATTATTGAAAAAGAGGACAGGGAAATTATTTTTAGCGAAGGAAAACTTCGGATTGAGATAACCAGTAACCAGCAACCAGCGACCAGTAACAATACTGCCTGCCTCGACCTTAAAGAAATATCTTTCCCCCTTCTCCTTCGCAAATGGAAAACCGGCGACTATTTCTATCCATTGGGAATGAAAAAAAAGAAAAAGCTTTCCCGTTTTTTTATTGACCAGAAATTATCAAAAACAGAGAAAGAGAAACTGTGGGTACTGGAAAGTAACCAGCGGATCATCTGGGTGGCAGGTCACCGCATTGATGACCGTTTTAAAATTACAGAAAAAACAAAACTGGTTTTACAGTTTTCCTTATCCCCCTAAACTGTGCGTTACCTTCAGCCAAAATTGTTCCAATGGCTGATAATCTGTTTTTAAAATGGCCGCTGCTGCAATAATGAAGACAATGCCAAACAAAGCCCCCCAGATATGTGCTGAATGATTCACATTGTCCTGTGAACGTTTTTCAAGATAAGTCGACAGGATGAGATATAAGGGGCCAAAAATATAACCGGGAATTATCGGGGGAATGAAAATGAAACCCAGTTTCGCTGTAGGGTTAAATAAGATGCCGGCAAATACCACAGCGCTGACAGCGCCGGATGCACCCAGGCTGCGGTAATAGTAATCGTTCTTATGTTTGATGAATGTGGGTATAAGGCATACAAACAAGGCAAGGAAATACATGATTATATAAAGCAATTTTCCTTTTTCTGCGAAAAGTATCGGGGTTGAAAAACTTCTTTCAACAAATTCACCAAACAGGTACAGTGAAAACATATTGAACAGCAGGTGGGTGATGTCTGCATGGATCAGCCCGCAGGTAAAAAAACGATACCACTGGTTTTGCCTTGTTATAGCAGGGGGATAGAAGATCAGGTCATCAATTATTTTTTGGTTGTTGAATGCTGTAAATGAAATGATACCGGTTATGATAATAATGACAAGTGTGATTGAAAGCTGATCCATACAATAGTCTTAAAATTCAGATTAGTAAATATAAAACCCCGTTTTCTATTTGTGATGATATTTTTCATTCCTGATAATTGTGCATGCCCTGTAAACCTGTTCAGCCAGTATCAGCCGTACTAACTGGTGAGGGAACGTAAGCAGTGAAAGGCTCCATTTGTAATCAGCTCTTTTCAGGACTGTTTCATCAATACCATAGGCTCCGCCGATTAAAAAAATAAGCTGCTTTACACTTTCATTGGCCCTTGCCCTGATAAAATCAGCCAGGCCTTCCGAATTCAGTTGCTTGCCTTTTTCATCCAGGGCCACCAGGTAGTCGTCTTTGTTTAACCATTCGAGGATAGTCTCTGCTTCCTTTTTTTTCAGATCCATTTCACTCAGCATACCGGCATTTTTCGGAACGGGGATAATGTTCCAGTCGGTTTTAAAATATCTTGAGATGCGGCGGGTAAATTCTTCCACACCTTCTTTTATATAGTGTTCATTGGTTTTACCGACTGACCAAAAGGAGATCTTCACTTAGATAATAATTAA
>JBGPKR010000217.1:0-4920 GCA_041486045.1 Chitinophagaceae bacterium
TTCTGCAGCCAGGATATTGATTGTTATAATAAGTTTTCTACCTTACAGTCATATCTCAATATAAAAGCAACGAAAGTTGCTCAAACAGTGACGGGTGATATGTTCCGTCGTAAAAAGGTGAAGGAGAAACGGCCTTCACCTTTATTATTGCCCAGCCCCCCGAACTACATTCCCAACCTTCTCCCGCTGTATAGCGGGATCGGTTGCCCTAAAGGGGCCCTTAGAAGAATCATTATATCCGAACACAACTACAACAGTGAAGAGTTTATAGTATTTTTTGTTAATGCTTTTCGATAACTATCTTTTACGTTGTCTATCTTAATTTTTTCCACAATATTTGTATTGTAAAACCACACGAAACACCCACATGAAAAAGAATATAGCCCTCGTTACCGGGGGTTTTTCAGGCGAAGCAGTAATATCCTACAAAACCGCTGTCACTATTGACAATAACCTTGACCGTAATCTTTTCAATGTTTATAAAATTGACATTAACAACCTGGGCTGGTTTCATGAACTGACCGATGGACGAAAAATGGAAATAGATAAAAACGATTTTTCACTCCAGGTTGATAACGATAAGATAGAATTTGATGCGGTCTTTATCGCTATTCATGGTACTCCCGGTGAGGATGGGAAACTGCAGGGTTATTTTGATACACTGGGAATTCCTTACACCGGTTGCAATGCTGCTACATCAGCGCTGACTTTTAATAAACGATATACCGTGGCCGTAGCTGCTTTTTCAGGTATTGACGTAGCCAGGTCGGTGTTATTTGTAAAAGATAATTTCAGCAGCCCGGATGAGTCGGTCAGGCATCTGAAATTCCCCGTATTTGTAAAACCCAATAACGGGGGCTCAAGTATCGGTATGTCAAAAGTGAATAAGGCATCGGACGAACTGGGAGCAGCCATTGAAAAAGCATTCAAAGAGGATAAAGAAGTGCTGGTAGAGGAATATATCAGGGGCAGGGAATTCACTGCCGGTGTTTTTAAATCAAAAGGGAATATTATTGTATTGCCGCTTACAGAAGTTAAAGCTGATTCCAGCCAGGCTTTTTTTGATTTTGAAGCCAAGTACCAGGGTAAGTCCTCAGAGATCACACCGGCGGAAGTGGATGAGGTAGTTGCAGATAAGATCAGGGACAGGGCAAAAAAAATTTATGAAGTTTTCAATTGCAGGGGAGTGGTGCGGATTGATTTTATTTACAATGAGGAAGCCGCCAGGCCTTTTATGCTGGAGGTCAATACGATCCCCGGGCAGAGCGAAGCCAGTATAGTGCCGCAGCAGGTAAAAGTGATGGGCTGGAGCCTGAAAGAATTTTATACTAAATTGGTTGAAGAATGTTTTTAATAATTGCGAAAAGTACAATTTCAAAATTTCAAAATTCATAACCCGTGTTCAAATTAATCACAGATCGTCCTTTATGGGTTAATATAGCGGTAGGTATCATTCTTGCACTGGGTATCTTTGCCATCTTTCTTCTTTCGCTGAACTGGCTAACGCACCATGGCCGTTCTGCTACCGTTCCTAATGTTGCCGGAAAAAAATATGAAGAAGCAAGGAAGCTCCTTAAGAAAGCCGGGTTCGATGTGGAGATCCAGGACTCCATTTATGTTGATACCCTGAAACCGCTGTCAGTTATCAAACAGATCCCAGATGCAGACGAAGTGGTTAAATCAAACCGTACCGTATATCTTGTTATCAGCAGGGCCGTACCTCCCATTGTGGAAATGCCAAATCTTGTCGGTTACAGTTTCCGCAACGCAGAAATGGTGCTGGCCAATATGGACATTAGGATCGGCGATACTACTTTTAAGCCCGACTTTGCTAAAAATGCAGTGCTGGAGCAATTATATAATGGTACAACAATAGCTCCCGGCACAAAAATCAGGAAAGGAACTGTTATTTCACTGGTGCTTGGCGATGGGGTGGGTAAAAGAGAATTTACCGTGCCGGTGATCACCCGGATGCAGTTCTGTGAAGTAAAAAGAATACTCGAAGAAAGCGGGATTGTGATCGGCGCTATCACAGCAGATGCCGGTATTACTGATACCTGCAGCGCCTGGATATATAAACAAAACCCTGAGCGGTTCAATGAAGAAAAACAATTGAATCATATCCGTACCGGGCAAACCATGGATGTATGGCTGCAGCTGGAAAAACCTGCCCGGAAAGACAGTGCGGATAAAGATATACCCGAACAATTATAAAAACATTTCATGCAAAACATTTCTGTCGAAGAATTAAAAAACCGTATGGATGCGGGTGAAAAAATCAACCTGATCGATTGCCGTGAGCCATACGAGTATGCTGATTTTAATCTTGGCGCAAAGCTTATACCGCTGGGTAAAATACAAACCATGCAGATAGATGAAATAGAAGACCTGAAAGAAGAAGAAGTGATCATTCATTGCCGCAGCGGACAAAGAAGCATGGTGGCCTGTATGTTCCTGGACACATTGGGTTTCAAAAACACTAAAAATCTTGTTGGTGGTGTGCTGGCATGGCAGGAAAGGTTTGGTAGCGGGAAGAGTTCATAGTCGTTAGTCGATAGTCTTTAGTCAGTAGGCATTGTATTATTCCCGACTAACGACTCATAACTTAATATTCACTCCTATCATAAAATTCGTCCCCGCCATCGGGAAATAATAGTTATTGACCGACAACTCTCCCCCGTAAATATAGTTATAGGTATAACCGTTGGGTTCATATTTAGTATTCAAAATATTATTTACCTGTGTGATGAGGTTTATTTCTTTCGGGCACTTTCTTTTGATGGTATAAATGAACCGTATATCCTGCACAAAAAAAGCATCCAGTACACGACTGTTGTTTTGCGTATTATCAAGATATTGTTTACTTACATATTTATTCAGAAGACTCAGTTCTGATTTTGGGGTTGGCAAAAAATTTATAGTTGCGCCGCCGACAATGTTTGGCGATAAAGCAATATCGGCTGACTTGTAATTATTGATCTTCTGTCCCCCGTTATCATAATCATCAATGTACTCGGTAAAGTTCCGCACCTTGTTTTTGCTGAAAGCAAGATTAGCCGAAGCATTTACCCATGAATTGAATTTGATATTGCCCTGCAACTCGATACCTGACCGGTAGCTTTTAGGAATATTGGTCCGGGTGTAGGCGCCCACATCGTTTATCTGTCCTGTCAGCACCAACTGGTCCTTGTAGTTCATATAATAAAATGTGGCTGACCAGTTGTAATTGTTTTTTATTCTTTCAATTCCCAGTTCAGCATCATATAACCTTTCCGGCCTGGGTTGTTGTGCAGCGCCGGCTTCAAAATCATCCCGGTTGGGTTCTTTGTTGGCGATACCGAAAGAAAAATAATTTTTCCATCCGTTTTTAGCATAGCTGATGCCGGCTTTGGGGTTAAAGAAATCAAATTTGTTTCTCACAATCAATGCCGGGTTATCCCGAAAGCCATTAATATTATATTTCACATGGCGGAACTGCAGGTCGTAGAAATAATACCAGTTTTTGGCAAACTGTGTTTGTTCCTTCCCGTAAATATTGAAATCGGTTTTCAAAGCGCCGAGATCATACCAGTTTTTCAGATCAGTTAATCCTTTTTCTGCCCAGACCACTTTTCCATAGTGCAATCCGTTATACCGGGTTATGCCGCCCCCCAGTGTTGCCTGTGTCCTGTTGTCTTTATACTGAAGAGAGAAAATGTTTCCATAAAATTCATTATTCAGCCACAACTTTCTTATCATATCTGACCTGGTTATAGGTGAACCTGCTGATGGTGGATCGGGCAGGTTATATGATGAATATTCCTGGTCCGCTTTATATTGCTCATAATATCCATTGCCATTGGTACTGAACAATGCCGTACTGAATGAAAATCGTTTTCCAAACAATTGATTAAAGAATAGCTGGTAATGATCCTGTTTGTAATTATCGGTTTCATTATCGTAGGGCTCGCCGGGTTTTTCAGTGCCGGCATAATTAATGCGGCGATTGCCTGCTTTCAGATCTGCTTCAGAGATACCATACCATGCCTGGTAGGTTTTTTCTTTACCGGAAATAATATTCAGCCGCAAAGAAGTTTTTTTGCCGGTATAGGCTGTGGAAAAATAAAGTGATCTCAGATCACTGCCTGCCCTGTCAATAAAACCATCACTGCTGATCCGGGATAAACGGGCTTCCGCCATAAAATGATCACCCAGTAACCCGCTACCGGCTTTCAATGTGTTCTTCCAGCTATTGAAGGATCCATAACTGTTGTTGAATTCAGCATATGCATCTTTGTTGACTTCGTTCGTACTGAAGTTGATGCTTCCGCCAAAAGCCCCGGCCCCGTTGGAAGAAGTGCCAACGCCACGCTGAACCTGTATGCTCCCGGTTGATGAAGTAAAATCCGGCAGGTCCACAAAAAAAGTTCCCTGGCTTTCAGCATCATTGTAAGGGATCCCGTTCAGTGTGATATTAATTCTTGTCGCATCCGTGCCCCGGATCCGGATACCGGTGTATCCAATCCCATTGCCCGCATCAGAATTAATGACGACCGACGGCGTCTGGTTCAGGATAAAAGGGATATCCTGCCCCAGGTTGGTTTTTGCAATTTCTTTTTTTGAAAGATTTGTTTTTGTGAATGGTGAATGATCACCCGCCCGTATGGCTTTTACTTCTACCGGTGTTAACAGGTAAAAACTGTCTTTAACAGGTTCCTCTTTTTGGGCAGACATATGGCTGCACCCGAAAATGGAAATAAGGTAAATGGCAATCCTCTTCATTTTTTAAAATATTATCTTGTTAAAAAATAAGAGGGAAATGCTGTTGAGAAAGGTCAAATGGAAAAACTCCTTCCCTTCGCAGGCATTACCCTGACCAGGTTCTACGGGTTTGATCTCAGACCCCGACGCTACGGTCGGGGACACCCCGGGAAACTGAAA
>JBGPKR010000218.1:0-4782 GCA_041486045.1 Chitinophagaceae bacterium
CTCATCGTGTTCTTAAAAAAAAATTCCGTAACCGCGATATCTTTAACTACCCAGGCAATTTGAGCAAAATTTAGGTCCAAAGAAGTTTTTGTTAAAAGAGTGTCCATGAAATTATTTTTGAAGTATCATCGCATTTCTTTACTGATTGACTGACTGTTTTTTAATCTCCGTCTTGCCAAATTTGCGAGGATAGTATGAAAACGTCAACAGAAAATATTGCTGTAACCCGTTTGTGATCCGGGTGACGGTACCATAAGCATTTACACTGTTGGAAATATTCTGATATTTTTTTAACAAGTCCATGGCTGAAAATTTTACCTCGCCCTGCTGCTTCATAAACCTATAATTAATAAATGTATTCCAGAGAATAAATGGCTTATCTACATTTGAATTGGCAACACGATCTACCGTACTGCTAAAGCTGAAATTTTCCGGGTAATTGAGAACGAATCCCAGCTTTGTGATATTGCCGTTACTTTTAAAGGAGCGCAGGCCGGGAGCTGTTGGCCGGTTCCTGTAATACTGTAAAGACTCCTGTAAAGTCGCTACCAGGATCGTATTAAGCGAAAATTGCAACGTAAAGTTGTTGGAAAAACTTACTGTCTTACTGGTGTTTTTCACACCGTCAATGTAGTTAGGTAGTTCACTTGTTCTAAAATTTCCATTGTATATGAGTTGAAGACTGTTTTTCTTTATTTTTCTCGATATATTGAAATTACCATTCAGGCTCTGCGTATTGTTTCGGTCCCCATTGGTGTAATAAAAAATCCTTTTGCCGGAGATATCATTGATAATACTGTCCGTAACAGGATCTAATGCCAGGGTATATCCGCCGTTTATGCTCCCGTTGATAGTATAAAATGATTTGGGGTTTTCGGTATTAAAATTTGCATTCAGGTTGACGGTATGATTAATAGTGTTTTTCAGTTGTGGATTACCGATCCTGATATCATAAGCATTGATATTGTCAACAATTGTGTATAGCCGTTCAATGGAAGGGTACTCAAAGTTCTTCACATAATAGACCGAAGTAAAATACCTGTATTTTCCCCTTTTTTGAAATTGGTAGCCGATATTTCCTTCGTAACGGAAAAATTGGAAGGAGCGGTCGAGGTTTCTTTTGGCAAATGAGGATATGTTTTTGTCAGCTTTAAAATCCTCTAATAATTTAACCTGTACCGACAGCGTGCGGTAAAAAGCTTCAGTATATTTATAAAAATACTTTGACATTGCGAGCGCAGGTGAAAACTCAACTATCTCTCTTTTATTGCGGTTGGAGAGGTCAGCATTGTGCAGGTACAATTTGGACGTACTGTCATAATCGCTTACCACCGTATTATCCGAAAACCTGCTATAATTGAACCATTGAGTAAAATTGAGATTTATTCCAAACAGGTTATACCTCCCTAATAGTAATCTCTTAAAACCTGTATAGTCCAGCGTTCCTGTCATATTCAGGAATTCATTGTTTGTTGCGTATCGTCGATTGAAGGAAGTGTTTTGGCTCATGGCAGTAAAGGATTGAAATATACTTACCACATCCCTTTCTGAGCTACTATTATTGCGCCTGGTATTGACTTGGAGAGTGAAACCCTTTGCAGGTTCTTCGTTATTGGCCTTGGCAAAACCCAGGTTCAGCGACTCTCCATCCGATCTCCGGCTTTGCTGCGTGGTAGTACCATTTGTACTTTGCAACTGGTTTACGGTATCTCTTACCTCGATAAACCGCGATGAATTGCTTCGCTCGTTGCTGCTGTTTGCTGCGCCGCTCAGATTCAGGTTGTCATTATAGCTATTGGTCTTTGTATAGTTGAAACCAAAATCATGTCTGTCCTGACGGCTGTTTTGTGTCCCTTCCTCCCGGATAAACTGAGGGTTGTTAATGGTGTTTCTTTGTTGAAGGTTCAAATCGGTGAGATGGGTATTTGTTCCTGTTTTGTTGTAATTAATAGTAACCCGGTCGTTTTGCCTGCTATTGGCGGTTTCAATAAAGTTATGCGTCAGCACAACTCCAATCGAATGGTTCCGGTTGATACCACCGGTCCCAAATCTGCCTGTATTGTATAAGTTTGGATTGGAATTTCTGTAAGTATTATTCTGAAACATCTCCTGGAGACTGCCGATATTCTTATTAATATTATTTAACCCGCCTCCAATACCGGCGCTGCTCTTCTTAGTATACATCTGGAAAGAAAGGTCTGATTCAAACCGGTCTATGGTGCCATAGCCGATTCCTGCCTTGCCGAAATATCCTTTTTTACTATTCTCCTTCAGCTTTATGTTCATTGTCAGCAGGGAGTCCTGGGGCTGAGTAGGTTGACCGATATTGCTTCTGTCATATTCCTGGTAGAGCTGAATTTTTTCGATCGCTGACTTAGGAAGGTTTTGTGTAGCAATACGGGAATCTGTCGCTCCCATAAATGGCTTCCCATCCACGAGGAGGCTTTGCACTTTTTTGCCGTTGACGGTGATGGTACCATCCGACCAGATGGTGATGCCGGAGACCTGGTTTAATAGCTCCTCAACTACGGCGTCTTTTTTCATTTTAAATGCTGCAGGATTGATTTCCAGGGTATCACCATTCATCCGTACGGGAATTATGGCGGTTACCACTACTCCCAGCGTGTCTGTAGTATTTAACTTCAGGAAAACAGCAAGTGTATCCGTCCTCCCAGCAACCAGTTCAACAGATACCTCGTGATTAATGTATCCCGTATAAGTAATGCTTACCAGCAACTTTTTTCTCAGCGGCAATTTTTCAATGGTGAATTTTCCGTTCTTGTCAGATAATTGATAAGTGACAAAGGATGAGTCCTGTCCAAAAATGGTTACCGTTGCCAGTTCCAAAGGAGTTTGGGTGGCAGCATCCTTCACCGAACCTGTGACTTTACCGGTTTGACAAAAGGCCATCGTACTCCAGCCTAGTAAAAAGCAAATAAAGAATATCCGCTTCAATGTTCGGTTTTAAGTTTGAATTCAACAATTACCGGTGTTGTAGCGTGAGGATTGCTCTTTAAAAAGCTTTCCAGCTCTTTGGGTACCGGCACATTTTTATTTTGTGCAAAAAATTCAATGAGGTCGCCGGCTTTTTGAGGTTTGTAAAACCTGTTACCCTTTCTCGAGATCCCATAATCTCCAAGTACTTGCAGATTATACTGACTGCTATCCGGTTTAATATTTTTGGTTTTATAAGTAATATTAGTTTGCTTTTGATAAATATACGATTCGTAATGGGAGAGATAGCTGACGGAAAAGTAAATGAACCGTGGAGTCTCATAAAAGTTATACACCTGATGGAGCATCCAGCCATTATTCCGCCTAAAATTGTCGCGATCTATTTTATTCTTGAAGGGCTTGGTAAAAAATGACGGCGGCAAACTGTTTTCCAAAGGCAATACCAATTGATAGGCACGAAATAAGCTGTCATTGATCATTTTGTAAATCGTATCATAGAAAGGACGGGTAATAACATGAATATAAGCGGTGTCCGTGTTGTTAATATCAACGCTTTCTTCTGCATACAAAAACCTTGTTTCATTAATATGGTTGTACGGGAAGAAGCCTTTTACAAGTTTGTTATTTTTGTAAATCTTAAACTCATAATCCAGGCTGTCTTTAAAAAGGTTACTTGTGGTAATTTCCCCCTGCCAGTAGAAATCATCATAATATTGGTAGGCACGTATAATGTCGTTTTCATTGGGAATATCTTTTTTGATAGCAAACAAGGTGTCGTTTAAGTCAATAGCATATTTTTTAAAATATTTTTTATTACGCGGGTTGCTCCAGTCCATCATTATTTTTAACCTGTCTCTGGAAGTAAGGGTATAATTTTTATTGTTTCCAAAAAACACAATCCGCTCGCTATGCTCGTCGTAAACCGGCGAAATATCCTCCCCGAGTTTTTTATAACTTATTTTTTTAATGAAGCTCCCGTTTTTGGAATACAGGAGAATTCTTTTGCCGGTATAATCTTCAATGAGGAAATAGTTTTTAGTTACTTCGATGCTGTTATAGGCAGTTAATTCAATATCTTCTTTTATTTCCAGGGGAATAAGTCGTATAGAATCTACAAATTTTGATTGCTTTTCACTGTCGGCTGCCTTGGGGTGAAGATAAATTTTCTGTAATTGTGATTGGCCAAAAGTCGATACGAGCAAGCAGTACAGTACCAGTGGAGAATAGAATAGAAAATTTCTCATTTTTTTTCGCAGCATTGGGCTTTTAAAAGTATGGTAACAAATGTTAATGCTGCCTTAAGTTTAGCTTTTTCTGCCGTTGTTAGTGCCTGCCTGCCGGCAGGCAGGAGAAGCCGCCAGACCTGTCTGCCGGTTGGCAGGTTGCCAAACCGATGTTAGGGGTTCGTTGCTTTTATTTTGTGCTCTTTTATTCAGTCAACAAATTTCTTCAATTCATCTGTTTCCACTCTATTTTCTATTGTATGGATATTCCCGATATAATTCATTTCTAAATATTTTGCAGTTTCAATAAATGGAAGCCAAAAATTATCTCCTAAATGGTCACCAATTGATGAACTCAATACAGCCAAGCTTTTGTTTCTTAATTTTCTGCCTAATTCTTTTTCGTTGTCCAGTAAGTCAGTAATTCTGTCGAGAAATACTTTCATTATTCCACTCATTGAATACCAATATACTGGAGTAGCAAAAATTAAAACGTCGTGATTGCCAATAATATTTTGTATTAAATTCAAATAATCATCATTTTCATTTTTGTGCTCGTAGTCATAGTGGAAAATCCGGAGGACTTGACCATCTAAATCCAGAA
>JBGPKR010000219.1:0-4775 GCA_041486045.1 Chitinophagaceae bacterium
ATTTAGAGATATAAATGAGGGTAATAACAACGATCGTGATGATTACCGCGGTCAGCAAAAGTTGCCTGGCTTTTTTGGCATTTTTTGTCAGGAGATAATAGATCACGGTCAGGATATATCCCAGGCCGATGCTGCCAAAGGCAATATATTCATAGTTATCCGAAATAAAAGCAGGCCAACCAAACGTTTTTTTGGTTAGCTGGAATATGGCGTAAAACAGTAAACCGAAAACACTAAAGGCATTACTGAAAATTTCCAATTTATTCATAATACTTTTTTTGATTTTTTATTAATAGTGAAGATTATCGCAATGTTATGAGCCAACACTACGATAATCTACCTCAACATTTACTGTACTTATAATTAATCCGGAATTTAATCACGGTTTTTTATTAATTAATCACAGTGAATGCAGTCGCAATAATTCTCGAGACAGGTCCATTTTGCGTTATTATAAGTAATTTCAACTCCAATCAGACACAAAAGCCCGGCCCCGGCTCCCCACCAACCACCCAGCCATTTAATAATATTAGCTGTCCCAAATCCACAGGCAATCAACTGTGAGCTATGCGTACTTGCAGCGCTTGAAAAGCAAGATCTCGCAGCAATTTCACAAGGCCCGCCAGCGAATACCTGGGGTACCGGCCCGCCTCCTTCCTTAATTAGCTTTTTAAGATCATTTTCAACTGTATCAGCGTAATAACAACTGATCTGTGAAATAATTGCATCCCTCACCTGCTGTCCTGTTAATCTCCTTTCCGGGTCAATAGCAGATATCAATGCCCGGGTATTTTGGTCCAGGTTATTACCCAGGAGATTAAATGTATTTCTCAAATCTGTACTTCGATCTCCAAAATTGTTGAAGGCAACAACCGGACCCAATGCAGCATCTTCAATAAATTGTGCCCAGGCACCTTCAGCTGAGTTCTTCTTAATGTCGTCCATAAACCTGGCCAGACTATCACCAGCCTTGCAAAATTCTCTTGTTATTTCCTTATTCGGACAATAGCCACTGAGTTTTTGAGAGAAAATGTTATTGCCAGCAGAAATAATAAACGAAAAGCTTAAGAAGCTAAATATTTTTTTCATGTTGAAAGTTTTGTGCTTACTCTCTTTAACATCCCGGTTTTCGGCACACCCGGCTCATTGACCCGCTGCCGGCAGGCAGACAATGATGAACCGAATATACCAGCACCCTAAGACCAAAAACAAGAGGATTCCCACAAAAAAAAAGAGATTTTTCTGAATCTATTTTGTGGGTTCTCACAATCAACACTAAAAAAACAAAAACGCCTGTATCAATTTTTTTATACATCCCGATTCAAAGAACTCTGATTGCTGATAAAATTACAACCCTGATCCAAAAAAAAATGATTCCCTAAAAAATTAATGGCTCATTCATTGTCTAAGAATGAGAAAGCTGTTTGGCATTTAATATATGCGGTACACCCGGAAAATTTTGAGAATGTTTAGAAAGGCCTGTACCAATCAGTAAAAATATCAGCCTCTTTTACGATAACTGAATATAGCCCAACCGTTGAAAGCTGTGGCAAAACCTGCCATGACCAGTAACTGGTATTTAATATCAGCAAGACGACTCCCTTTTAATACTACCATCCTCATTACTTCAATAAAATAAGAGACCGGGTTAAAACGGGTTATCCATTTGGCCCATTCCGGCATACTGTCAATGGAAGTGTAAAGCCCGCCGAGGAGGACAAATATCATCATAAGAAAAAAGGAAAGCAACATGGATTGCTGCTGGTTTACAGAATAGGTTGAAATAAGCAAGCCCAAACCCAGAACAGCCAATAAATAAACTGCGGCAAATACATAAATAGTAAGAAAGCTGCCGGCAGGGATAATTCCATAGGCTAACCGGGCGATCGTTAACCCAATAGTTAAAACAAATAAACCGATAATCCAGAAAGGAATGAGTTTGCCAAGAATAAAATGATATTTTTTTATCGGCGTGACATTGATCTGTTCAATGGTGCCGATCTCTTTTTCTTTTACAATGTTGATGGCGGTAAGATTGGTGCCAACCATGGTCAATAAAATGACCAGGATCCCGGGAACCATAAAATATTTATAGTTCATAAGCGGGTTGAACCAATTGGACGAGGCAACCTCAATCTGTGTTTCCGGGCTGAACCTTGGCAACTGGATCCATTCCATTCTTACCTCCCGGTTATAATCCCGGATGATGATTCGTAAGTAGGCGCCCCCGAGATTTGCTTTAACACCATTAATGGCATTGATAGCCATAAAAAGTGTTGCCGCATCTTCTTTTACAAGTTCTTTTTCGAAATGCTGAGGTATTTGTAAAACCAGGTCTGCTTTGTCATGCTCAATTTTTTCCAATGATTGTTCATAAGAAGAAGAATAGTCAGTAAGAACAAAATAACCGGATGAAGTAATCTTATTTATTAATTGACGTGAATATTCCGAATGGTCATGGTCAACAACAGCGAGTTTGATCTCCTTGATCTCATAATCGGCAGCCCAGGGTAAGATCAATAATTGTATGACAGGCATGATAAGGATCAGCCGGATAATAGCCGGGTCCCTGAATATCTGGCGGAATTCTTTTCTTAATAAAAATTTTAACGTTCTCATGCCAGTCGGATTTTAAATCTTTTAATCGCCATTGTTAAAAAGAAAAGCATCATGCCCCCGAGGATCAGTGTCTCTTTCCAGACACCACTTAATCCCAGTCCTTTTATCATCACTGATTTTACGATGCTGTAATACCATTTTGCCGGAACGATGTTGGATACTATTCTTAATGGCAAGGGCATATTCTCTACCGGGAACATGAAACCGCTGAGCATAATGGTTGGCATAAACAATCCTATCAGTGAAATGAACATGGCAGTTTGTTGGGATTCGGCCCTTGACGATATCAATAAGCCCAGCGATAAAGACACCAATATAAACAAGATACTTTCAAATACCAGTAACACTAAACTTCCATTAATGGGAACCTCCAGAACAAATACACTTAGCAATAATATGGAAGCGATATTGATCGTTGAAAGCAATAAATAAGGAACTGCTTTTGCTATTACCACCAATTGTGGCCGCATGGGGGAAACAAGTATCACTTCCATGGTGCCTAATTCTTTTTCTTTTACAATGGTGATAGCAGTCATCATAGTACAGACTAATAATAACACCATCGCCATTACACCGGGAACAAAATTGAATGCCCCTTTCAGTTGCGGGTTATACAACATCCGCATTTCAGTGTTAATCGTATAAGGCAATTTCCTGTTATCAGTAATCCGGTCCTGGTAATCCATGATGATGGCAGTGGCATAGTTGGTAAGCTGGTTAGCCGTATTCGGGTCGGAGGCATCGGCTATCAGCTGCACCTGTGCTTTATTGAAATGCTGAAGGTCTTCCCCAAAATGCCGGGGAAATACTATAGCCAGTTTTATTTTCCCTTTCCTGAATTCTTCTTCGACCTGGCTATACGAAACAAGGTTTTTTTCAAGGTCAAAATAACGGCTGGCATCTAATTGAGCCGTGAGTGAAGCGGTTGCAGCATCTTTGGAATTATCAAGTATTGCAATCTTTGAGTTTTTCACTTCGTTGGTAAGGGCAAACCCGAAGATCACAATTTGAACAACGGGCATGCCGAGCAGGATGAACATAGTTCGTTTGTCCCGCCAGATATGGAAGAATTCCTTTTTAACGAAAGCAAAAAATTGTTTCATCGTTTTGAGCTATAAGGTACCAGCTGTTAGCTTTTAGCTATTAGCTGTTAGCCAGTTTACAAAAATTTGATCTCCCCTCTAAAACAAGTATAGCTAAAAGCCAAAGGCTAACAGCTAATCGCTTCTCTTTGCTTTTCTCGCCAATTGCAAAAAAACCTCGTCCATGGATGAAGCGTTATAAGTTTGTTTCAGATTAGCCGGTGTATCCAATGCATCTATTCTTCCATCCACCATAATGCTGACCCGGTTACAATACTCTGCTTCGTCCATATAGTGAGTGGTGACAAATATGGTTGTACCCCTGTCAGCTGCCTGGTAGATCATGTTCCAGAATTCTCTTCTTGTTACCGGGTCCACGCCACCGGTGGGTTCATCTAAAAAAACAATCCCCGGTTCATGAAAAATGGATACGGCGAATGCCAATTTTTGTTTCCAGCCCAGTGGCAATGATTTCACCAATACTTTAGCTTGTTTCTGCAAATGAAGCTGGTCAAGAATAGACGCCGTTTTTTCCTTAATGTATTTATCAGTCATGTGATAAATACCGCCATAAAACTCCATATTCTCTTTTACGGAAAGATCCTCGTATAAAGAAAATTTCTGGCTCATGTAGCCAATTCTCTTTTTGATCTTCTCATTCTCTTTATAAACATCATACCCGGCAACAGTGGCTTCACCGGATGAGGGGAATAACAGGCCGCAAAGCATACGCATGGCAGTGGTTTTTCCGGCGCCATTGGCGCCAAGGAAGCCAAAGATCTCTCCTTTGTGTACATCAAAACTGATATGGTCAACGGCAGTAAAGTCACCGAAACGCCTGGTCAGTTTATTGGCTGTTATAACTTTGTCATTCATATAAGCTATCAGCTAATAGCTATTGGCCCTGCCTACCGGCAGGCAGGTATTAGCTTGTTTTCATTAAAGCAATAAAACAATCCTCGATATCGGGCTTAACCTGTCGTAAAACTGCTTTCTCATCACTGCGGCTTTGAATAAACTGCTGAAGCAATGGCTCACCCGATCGATCCTTCATCACCACATGATGATATTCAC
>JBGPKR010000220.1:0-4736 GCA_041486045.1 Chitinophagaceae bacterium
CAATGGAGTTCAAAGTCGTGAAGATCAATGAAACTATTAAGAATGCTGTTGTATCTCATAAAGCTCTTATCGAAAGTGATATTGAAGCACAGCGGGCAGAGATCATGAGCAAACTGGAGAAAGGCCAGGTATTGGAAGGAACCGTGAAGAATATTACTGATTTCGGAGCCTTTATGGACCTGGGAGGCCTGGATGGACTGCTATATATTACGGATATTTCATGGGGGCGTATTTCTCATCCTACTGAAGTGCTGAAACTTGACCAGAAGATCAATGTGGTGGTGCTTGATTTTGATGATGAGAAAAAACGTATCAGCCTTGGCTTGAAACAACTCACCCCGCATCCATGGGATGTGTTGGCCGAGAATATTGCAGAAGGAAATATTGTGAAGGGAAGGGTAGTCAACATTGAGGACTATGGTGCATTCCTCGAAATACAGCCGGGTGTAGAAGGACTGGTGCATGTATCTGAAATTACATGGGCCAATACGCCTATCAACGCCAAAGAATTTTTCAAACTCGGTGATGAGCATGAAGCTAAAATTGTAACGCTGGATAAGGCAAGCAGGAAAATGAGTTTATCCATCAAACAGCTATCGCCTGATCCCTGGAATGATATTGAAACCAAATTTGCCGAAGGAAGCCGACATACCGGTTTGGTGAAAAACATCACCAATTACGGTGTGTTTGTAGAACTGGCCCCCGGCATTGGCGGGATGATTCATATCAGCGACCTGAGCTGGCTGAGGCGTTTTAACCATCCCGGAGAATACACCAAAGTTGGGTCTAACATTGATGTTGTGATACTGGGAATCGATAAAGAAAACCGCAAGCTTCAATTGGGTCATAAACAACTGGAAGAAGACCCCTGGAATACCTTACAGGATACATTTGCTATCGGTAGTATCCATGATGGAACAGTAAGCCGTCGTGATGATAAAGGCGCTACTATTCAATTACCATATGGCCTGGAAGGCTTTGCTCCCAACCGTCATCTTTCGAAAGAAGACGGAAAGAGTATCGGGGCGGATGAAACAGCTCAGTTTATGGTAATTGAGTTTGACCGCAATGAAAAACGTATTGTGGTTTCTCATACCCGGATCTGGGAGCAGGGAAAGGTAGACGAAGCTGAAGCAGCTAAAAGAGATGCCCGGACTGAGGCAGATAAAACGAGGAAAGCAGTAAAGACAGTGCAGAACAAAGTGGAAAAAGCTACTCTTGGTGACCTGGGCGTGCTGGCTGACCTGAAGAAAAAAATGGATAGTGGAAGTGAAGAAGGCGCCACAGAAGAAACAAAGCCTGAATAGAAATGTATATTTACGATTTTATAAACCTCCTGGTTGCCCGGGAGGTTTTTTTTAAAGTACCTTATCTGAAAACATGTTTCGTTAACAATTTCTTACTTTGAGTCATCATTGCTTGTTATACCGATAGTGCATCCGTAACCTGCCTTTGCCGGCAGGCAGGTAGTCCAACGATGTTGGCCTAAACCGCTGCTATATCGGCATTATTTCGGAATCAGTTGGACTAATTTTGAAATTCAATTGAAATAAAAACGAACTGCATGGCTTCCATTGAAGAGAGGTTAAGGAATTTTCATCCCGTCAGAAAGATTGTCTATTTCATTGTGGGACTGTTTTCTTATCCGGGGCTGGCCATCGTCAATAAATTAAAAATTACCGGCACTGAACATTTAAAAAAACTTCCCCGGCAGAATGTCTTATTTGTCAGTAATCACCAGACTTATTTTGCCGATGTCATTACTTTCCTGCATATTTTCTGTGCCGTAAAATGGGGAAAGATGAACCGTCTCGGCATCCCGTATTACCTTCTCAATCCATTCACCAGGGTTAATTATGTGGCTGCAGAAGAAACCATGAAGGGAAGCCTTATCAGCAGGTTATTTCTTCTGGCTGGCGGATTAACGGTCAAAAGAACCTGGAGGGCCGAAGGAAAAGAAGTAAGAAGAGGACTGGACCCTTCTGACACAAGAAAAATTACCAGGGGACTGGAAAAAAACTGGGTCATTACATTTCCGCAGGGAACCACCAAGCCCTTTGCACCCGGAAGAAAAGGGACAGCGTTAATTATTAAGCAAAACAGGCCTGTTGTCATTCCGGTTGTCATCAGTGGCTTTTGGAGGGCCTTTAATAAGAAGGGGCTGAAGTTTAAGAAGAGAGGTTCTTTGTTATCAGTTACATTTAAAGAACCACTGGTAATAGATTATGATGCATCAACAGAAGACATTCTTGCACAGGTCATGGATTCCATTGAGCAGAGTAAAAAATATATGATGATGGGAAGGCATCACTGGCTTACTACGGATAAATAATTATTCCTGCCCGACTGCGTCATTCAGGCGGGAATTAATAATTATTTATTACTCCTTTACGAAAAGTGCTTTCAACTCCGTGGCATCTTTCGGTTTCAGTTTTCCACCAAGGATCAATCTTAACTGTCTTCTTCTCAATGCTCCGTCAAACAATTTTTTTTCTCCCTCTGTTTCCGGGATCAATTGCGGAACCGGCCGGGGCTTACCATTGGGGTTGAGTGCAACAAAAGTATAGTAGGCTTCATTGCTTTTGTATTTGTATTGCTGAATAGCATCTTCTCCCCAAACACTTAAATGCACTTCCATAGATGAATTGAAAGACCTTGAAACTTTTGCCTCAATATGTACTACGTTGCCCAATTTAATAGGTGCTTCAAATGAAATATTATCTACCGAAGCGGTAACAACGGGTACGGCGCAATGTTTCATGGCAGATAGCGCAGCGGCAATATCCATCCAGTACATCAGGCGGCCGCCCATCAGGTTGCCATGCGTATTCGTATCATTGGGCAATACAATTTCTGTCATAATGATCAAACTTCCTGCTGGTTTTTTTGCTTCCATGAGATATAACTTTTATTGTACACAGCCCCGGTAGCAACCGGAACAGCGAATGATGGGCAAAGGTATTTAAATTAGGGCTTTACACTTATTTTTCTCATTTGCCGGGAGAAACGAAACCTTTATTTTTGCACATTCAATACCGATAACTATGGAATCAACACCCGGGATTATATCTTTTGACAACACGGAGATAGCGTTTGAGTACAAGACGAGCAAACAGCTTAAAAAAGCCCGGTTCCTTTTTTCATTAATGGGTAGACCCTGGATCGTAAAATTGGGGATCCGGTTGGCGCCCTGGTCAGTAAGAGCGGGCTTGCCGGTAAAAGGAATGATCCGCAGGACCATCTTTGCACAGTTTGTTGGTGGAGAAACACTGGAACAAACAACGGTGGTTGCAAAAATGCTTGGTGATTATAAAGTAAAGGTCATACTTGATTATGCGGTGGAAGGGAAAGAAGGGGAAGATAATTTTGAACATGCCTGCGAAGAATTTATCAGGGTTATAAACTATGCGGCCACACAACCCAATATCCCTTTTATGAGTGTGAAGATGACAGGTATGTCAAGGTTTGTTTTATTGGAAAAAATGGACACTATGATGCGCCGTCATGAAGGAACGCTGATGAAGAGATATTTAAAGGCAATTGAAGAACTGGATGCTGGTGAAAAAGAAGAATGGCATTGTGTACGGCATCGTATGATGAGGGTTTGCGAAGCTGCGGCTGCGAACAAGATTTCAGTGTCTATTGATGCAGAGGAAACATGGATACAGGAGCCCCTGGATGCTCTCACCATCATGATGATGGATACTTTTAACAAAGACAAACCGATCGTATTTAATACCACACAACATTACCGCACCGACCGGCAACAATTCCTGAAGGATTCGTATGAAGCATCCGTAGAAAGAAATTTTATTCTCGGCGCCAAGCTGGTGAGAGGAGCCTATATGGAAAAAGAAAGAAAACGGGCGGCGCAAATGGGTTATACTTCACCAATACATCCCGATAAAGAATCGTGTGACAAAGATTTCAATGAGACCATCAAATTCTGCATTGATCATATAGACCGGGTGGCCCTGGTTGTAGCATCGCATAATGAATACAGCAACCTGTATGCTGCACAATTACTCCAGCAAAAAGGTTTGCCTTTAAGCCATCCTCATGTACACTGGAGCCAGTTATACGGCATGAGTGATAATATCACCTTTAACCTTGCTCATGCCGGTTGTAGTGTAAGTAAATATTTACCATTTGGCCCCATTAAAGATGTCATTCCCTACCTGATGCGCCGTGCCCAGGAAAATACTTCGGTAAAGGGACAGACGGGAAGGGAGTTGGGGTTGATTAAAAAAGAGTTGCTGAGAAGAAAAGGGCAATAAAAAAATCATCCACAGTTTCCCCACAACCCGCATCGCAAAGCTGATTGCTCATGGCTTTCTTCTTAAATTGCAGTTATGCAACAATACCTCAGTTTGCTTCAACATATATTAGACTCCGGTGTACATAAAACCGATCGTACAGGAACCGGCACACAAAGTTGCTTTGGTTATCAAATGCGTTTTGATCTGCAAAAAGGGTTTCCCCTGGTCACTACAAAAAAAGTGCACCTGAAAAGTATTATTCATGAACTGCTCTGGTTCTTAAAGGGTGAAACAAATATTGCTTACCTGAAAGAACATGGCGTGAAGATCTGGGATGAATGGGCTGATGAAAATGGTGAATTGGGCCCTGTCTATGGCAAACAATGGCGGAACTGGGAAGGAAAAGATGGAAAAATTGTAGATCAGATTACTGATCTGATCACACAAATAAAAAAGAACCCGGATAGTCGTCGCTTA
>JBGPKR010000221.1:0-4692 GCA_041486045.1 Chitinophagaceae bacterium
AGCTTAGGCGGCCCCACAACTATTACCTTTGTAGGATCAGGTACGCCAATTAATACAGGAACTTCTAATATCCAGATACCAGGAACTACGCCATGCACATTTTCACTATTTGTTGATGTTCCGTTGCTTCCAATTGGCTGGCAGTTTACTAAAACAAATGCACCGAGTACAATTTACCGGGGTCAGTTCGATGCCGGATCTTTAGATCCCAGCCCTCTTCCACCGGGTGTAATTTTTACCTTCCAGGGATCTAATACCATTGGATCGGATGCTCTTGTTTTTGCCCTGATTGATGCAAATGGTACCATTGTAAATGGAGAACAATACAGCACAACAGGAACAGGTAATCTGGCTGCATTTTCTTATACGCTGCCATTCAGCAGCAATTGCTCCGACACTTATTCGGCTGATCCAGGTATTTCAGGTGTCACCATGATTTTTAAAGTTACCACCCATGATGTTATTCTCCAAACAATCACGGGAACTTTTAGCGGTACTGCAAAAAACGGAGCAGGACAAACAATTACGATTGCAACCGGAACATTCTCGGGAGGATATTAATAGACGAATTTGATTAACAAAAAAAGCTGCTCAATTTAAGGGCAGCTTTTTTTATTTCTCCGTTATTCAAAAAGCCCCGTTTCAGCCAAGTGAAACAGGACTATTAATATTATTTTTCAGAACCCTTTTATTTCTGCAATTTTTCTGCTTTGCATTATTGAGGGTCAATCATCATCATCTTCCTCGTAATAAGCATCTTCATTTGCTTTGTACTGCTCTTCCCATGCTTTCACTGACTCATCAGTCAGGCATTCAATAATGTCGTGCAAGGGATCTTTTTTCAGTTTCCATTCCGTTTCTGTCGGATCATCAAAGCGCTGAATGAACAGGCAATGGTCTGATTCAACCGCCACCTTGATCAGGGTGATGGGCGAATCTTCTTTTTCTTTTACCAAATAATAACAACCGGTTTCCAACAGGTCATACGAATACATAACACCTCCTCTTTATTTGTTTCTTTAATTATTTCCGGGTTAATAATGTCAGAATTTAATGGGTACTCAAAGAAGTTAAAATCGGAAGGAATCTGATGGATTAGAAGTATGAACCAAAATTAGGGGTTTGGTCAATTTTTGCATTGTGAAATTTCTATTAAAAGCCTAAGCAGGTAATATAAAGCTGTCTGAAAGTCTGAATTCCAGGTAATTACAGGGACTACCGGTTATTTTAAATTTCTTCTTAATTGGGGGCTTTTATGCAGGAAATACTGCCCGGGTATTGCCAATGAGCCTTCCTGTTCTCTTCGCTGACTTTAAACTCGCTGATGCTTTCATCAAAGGACTTATTGACCATCCGGCTGTTCAGATCCAGTGAAAAATCCTGGAATAATTTAGCCACATCTCCTTCAGCAGCCTGGTTCATATCCCATGCTTTTGAGATAGCAAGGCAGTTGAAATCAAATGCAGAGAAAGCAACATTCTTTTGCTGTGAATAATCCAGGGTTTTGAAGTATATTTTTTTATTGCTGATGTCATACACGATGCTCCACTTTGTATGAGAACCCTGTGCAACCTTATCAAGGATAGTAAAGGAATAATCAATGACCGGGGTGGTTATTGCAGTCTCCCGGAACTGTCGAACCATAGTACAGGCTTTGGCAAAACGGTCAATAGAATTATTGCTGAAAGAAATGCTGTTCCCACCTGATGATGTGATAGCTGCACTGGTTTGTTCCAATGAGGAAGCATACATATCGTTGGTCAAAACAGGAAAAGGAAGTTCATTGCCTTTATGCACTTTCATTTTCCCATCCAGGAACTCGATAGCAGCCACATTACCTGTTGCATCGGCAACTAAATAATGAAGCGGTGTTGTTCCTTTTGAAGCAATGCGGAGTTTGTTATCTGTAGCGATCAATTCATCAACGCTGCCGCAATTGTCTAACTGGTATTGTATCCACTGTAAAACACCTACGGCAGGTCTTTGATCTGCATCGGGGTACCGGGTGCCATCCAGCCACATCAGTTCCACCACAAGTCCTTTTTCATTCATACCACCCGTGGGAAACTCCTTTCCATACTGGTTAAAAGTGATGCTGCCGTATTGGGAGATCCAACTGATGGTTTCCCCGTCCTTTGTCTTATCAGATGTTTTTGATAACCCTCTCTGATTAGTGCATACCATGCCATTACCCGTGACCCAATCATAGTTGCGGCCAAATACCATCTGCCCGTTCTTATTGATAAAGAAAGTGGTGCAGGCATCTGAAACTGATGCAGAAAAAAAACCAATAAGCAGAAGGGCACAAAACTTTTTCATGATCTGAAATTACTTCCTGCCCACAGTCATAACAAGTGAAATTATACAGGCGGTAAATTTCATCAGGCATTAATAACCTGTTGCAAACCGGCTTTTTTGTTTCTGAGATCCAGTCCTCCCTCCAATATGGATTTGAGATTGGCCATATAAAATGTCCAGCCCTTGCCACACTCAATATAAAAATGTTGCTGCTCACTTTCATCTTCCATTGGCATATCCTGTACCAACTCACAAATAGTTTCACCCTCTTCCTGTTTAATAGAAACAGTAACGATACAACCACCGGAAAAACCAAATTGCAACTGATCCCAGCCATTGGCGGCAAGGATCTCTTGTTCCTCAGTCATAGCATCATCGTAACCGAACCAACGCCATTTATACCTATCGCCTTTTTCTATATGACTGTTTTTTGACCGCAGTGTTCCATCCGTTTTGCTGAACTGCGCCAGCCGGAGAAACCAGCTCTCCAAACCCTGCTGAGTTGCCCATGCATCATAAATAGCTTTGGGCGGAGCTTTTATGGGAATACGCTTGATGAATTGTTTCCAGTTATAAGATGACATGGTATGAATGTTTCTAAAAACCCTCCAAGGGCTTAATAAAGTAAAATTTTTTCCAAAGTTAAAGCCCCTGGAGGGTTTAGTTATCAGAGTTTGGTGATCTTCATTTCCACTCTCCGGTTTTTTGCCCGGTTGACTTCGTTATCATTGGGCGCTATTGGCATATCCGGTCCAAAACCTTTAATAGTGATCCGGCCATCATCAATTCCCTTTGATGCCAGGTAATCTTTGCAGCTTCTCACTCTTTTTAATGAAAGTTCCCGGTTCAGCGATGCTGAGCCCTCGGAAGAAGTATGCCCGGATAAAAGAATTTCTATGGAGCTGTTTTGTTTCATAAATGCAGCCAGTTTATCCAACTCTGCCTTGCCCGCTGCTAATAACACAGCGCTGTTCACTTCAAACTGGATATTATTCATCACCAGCTTATCGCCTTCCTGTAATGCCTGGTTATTATAAGTAACTTTTCCCGAGTGATTCAATTCCAATTCCACCGGTTCAGATGTTTCCCCCGCAATCACATCCACCTGTTTTTCATCGGATGAATATCCCGCAGCGCTTCCTTTTATTATATTAAGACCGGCAGGTATGTTTTCAAGAGTAAAATTCCCTTCTGCGTCAGAAGTCGCCGATCCGTAATCTTCAATCGAAGCTATTGCATGGGGGATAGGTTCCCGGGTAATTGCGTCAATTACGGTGCCTTTAATAGTTCCTTTATAAACATTTTTTGGATTAATGAGAAGTTTGGCAAAATCAAATGCAAAACCATCACCTATGCCAGTTGTCGGATCGTCTGCAGATAATACCAATGAATCACCTTTTAAAAGCGAAAGCATTTCGGGAGTAAACCGCAGTGTAATGAGTTTCCCGATAGGGCCCGATTGATTAACGAGGTTGATCATCTTCTCAGCTTCAGTAAACCTGACGCCGTTTATTTTGAATTGAAACTTAGAGCCCATGTAGGGTGACTGAAAATCATCAATAAACAATTGTAAGGCTGCTGAATTAATTGTTACATCTTTTATATCCATTATGGGAATAAGGATTGATGAAGGTTTATTTTCCGGCCGTTTGGTGGTGCTGGTATACCCATCCTGGTTTACACTGCTGCCGTATTTATAACTGGTCGGGACCATGATCCGGTCAGTCCCCCTTGCATTTTCCTTTTTAATTTCCCAGGGAAAATCATGTGACCAGGTTGATCTTCCGGAGAAGGGGTTAAAGTCATCGGCAAAACCTAAGCCAAGGTTATCTATATCACCAACCCGGATCATCAGGTCGGCTTCGGCTGTATTTTTTAATACCAGCAACTGTTTGCTCCAGTCGCCATCGTTTTCAGTTGTTCGCTGTGCAAACGATGCGAAAGCGATGAATAAAAAGAAGAAGAGCTGAATGATTTTTTTCATAAAACAGATTTATGGAAATCAAGTTAAGATTTTTTTCAAAATTTGCTGGTTATATTAAACTGGACAGTAAAATGGTTGTTTATTCCCATCTATATTTGCAGTCACGCTTTCGCATAAACCTGACTCCGTAGCTCAGTTGGTAGAGCTACTGACTCTTAATCAGTAGGTCCAGGGTTCGAGTCCCTGCGGGGTCACGAAGTGAGACCGGGCAATGCATCGCATTGCCTTTTTGTTCACAAAAACAGGGAGGAGAAGTTTATCCCGATGAATATCGGGAAGTCCCTGCGGGGTCACGAAGTGAGACCGGGCAATGCATCGCATTGCCTTTTTCTTTACAAAAACAGGGAGGAGAAGTTTATCCCGATAGATATCGGGAAGTCCCTGCGGGGTCACGAAGTGAGACCGGGCAA
>JBGPKR010000222.1:0-4613 GCA_041486045.1 Chitinophagaceae bacterium
AACCTATACTACGGCCAGGGGGTTAACCGATAACGAGATCATTGACCTGCTTATTGACAGCAGCGGCACTATCTGGGCCATCCCTTTCCGCCGGTCGCCCTGTTATTATAATGCAAAGAAAGACAGGTTTGAAAACGAAGCAACGGATCCCGAGCTCAATAAAATTGATTTAGCCAACACCCATAAAATACATTTGCTGCAACATGGGGGCATTGCCTTCAGCAACAACCTGCGCCATCTTTATATTTATAAAAACGGGAAGACAAAGGAATACAAGGATTTTATGGCTGTGAAAACGGGGGTAATACAGAAGATTGTAGAATACCAGCCCGGCCGGTTCATCTTTTTTTGTGAGGACACGATCCGGTTTTTCAGTAACGGAAAAATTACCCGGAATATCCCGTTTGGCAAAAAACTGATCGCGGCCGAATACCTGAATAAAAAAATTTACCTGGTGCAGGAGAAAAGCGTGATCACATTCCGCGTTGATGATAACGGAACGTTTTCAGAAAGCAGGGAAAAAGAATTTCCATTTGAGATCCGCATTTTCTGTAATACCGGGAAGGGCTTTGCGATCACTTCGCTCAGCGGTAACACTTACCTTGTTGACACAGCTACGCTGGACATAAAAGAAAATGTGT
This sequence comes from Chitinophagaceae bacterium, assembly GCA_041486045.1. Classification (GTDB taxonomy): domain Bacteria; phylum Bacteroidota; class Bacteroidia; order Chitinophagales; family Chitinophagaceae; genus JJ008. Next base: position 642 of record JBGPKR010000222.1, read on the forward strand.
ATACCAAAGTACAAGTAAGAAATGTACTGGAAGACAAAGAAGGCAATACCTGGCTTTCCACCATGGAAAATGGTTTGATCAAGATCCAGCAAAAAAGAATTTCTTCATTCACAGGCGTGCCGGAAATGACACAGAATTTTAATACACTGATCAAAACAAGAAATATCATTGCCGGCACCAACAACGGGGAGATCTATGTGTACGACGGGTTGTATAAGGCCCGGCGCATACCCCTTACCGATGACAGGAACATTGATGCATGGGTGCGAAAGATCGTGGAAACATCAAAGGGTATTTATGTATCCACGCAAACGGGCTCTTTTCTTTTTGATGACGAATGCAAAACCATAAAAGAAAAATTTACAGGACCCATGAACAGGGCTTCAAAAACAGCCGTGCTGCTGAACGATTCTGTACTGGGGATGGGGACACATTCCCAGGCATGGAAGTATAACCTGAATACAGGCAGGTATGTTGACAGCATCGGCAAGAGAATAATTTCCCTGGCGGCAAACAGATCGGGAAAAGCTTATATCGGTTCTAATGATGGCCTGTACCGCTGGGACAAAGATTCCCTGTTTGCATTCAGCAATATTCAAAAAACATTTAATTACCGGGTAAACACCATGACCTTTTCCCCGGATGATATTTTATGGGTAGGGCTTGGCTCTGATTCATTGCTGGCGGTTAAAGACGATAAACTGATCGCATCATTACCATTGGGCGGAGCTATCCCGGGCAATATCTGCAAATCGCTTTATTGCAATAAGTCGGGAGAATTGTGGTTAGGTACCAATAAGGGGCTGAACAAGATCCATTATAGTTATACCAACAATAAATTTTCTTTTAGCAATACTTATTTCGGGGCTGCCGATGGCTTGATCGGCGACCAGGTAAACGACATTACCATCAAGAACGACACGGTATATGCAGCCACCAGCGGAGGCATCAGTTATTTGCCCGCCAGCCTTTCTTTACCGGTAGCAGATATTGGCACATTTATCACCAGTATCAGCATTAACGGACAGGAAGAAGAATTAAAAGACAATTATTCACTTCCTTACAGGAAGAACGATATTACGATCGAGTTTTCCGGAGTTGATCTCACCGGTTTTATCCCGCTCTTTGAATACAGCACGAATGGCAGCGACTGGAAACAAACAGACAAGATCGAATTAAAAAAACTGGCGCCGGGGTCTTACCATATAAAAATAAGAGCCCTTAAAAGAGACGGTACAGCTTCGGCAGAGCAGGCAACCGTTTCTATAAAAATTAAAACACCCTTCTGGAAGAACCCCGTTTTCTGGACCATTTTTGTCCTTCTTTCATTTGGAGCCATTATTTATTTCATACAAAAAAGAAACAAACAAAGACAGAAAACAGCCGTTGCAAAAGTGCTGACCGAAAAGAAAATGACAGAACTCGAAATGCAGGCGCTGAAAGCGCAGATCAACCCGCATTTTGTTTTTAACTGTCTCAACTCCATCAAAGGGTTTATTTACGAAAAGAATTACATGCAGGCAGACAGGTACCTCGATAAGTTTTCTGAACTGCTTCGCAGCACCATGGACAATGCCGATGCTGCTGTTATTTCGCTGGAAGAAGAAATAAAATATTTAGATACTTACCTGCAACTGGAAAAACTGCGGTTTGGCGATAAATTTGATTATGTGATACAGGCCAACCCGGATATTGATAAAGAAAAAACATTTGTACCGGCCATGCTGTTACAACCATATGTGGAGAATGCTATCCGGCACGGGGTCCGGTTCCTGGAAGATAAAAAAGGAAGAATCAATATTCTTGCAAAAAAAGAAAACAATTACCTGGTTTGTGAAATTGATGATAACGGCATCGGCCGGGAGAAAGCGGCAGAGCTTAAAAGCGGCATGCACATAGAATACCAGAGCCGGGGGATGCAACTGAGCAGAAGAAGAGCCGAACTTTATAATATCCGGCTGGAGATCATTGATAAAAAAGACGAAAACATAAAAGCAGCAGGAACAAAAATAATAATCAGCATTCCATTAGAACTGAAACCATAAGATGAAAAACATTTCAACGATCATCATAGACGACGAACCGAAGAACATCAAATTGCTTCAGCAGATGCTGGCGGCGCATTGCCCGCAGGTGGAATTAATGGCATCAGAAAGCGATGCCAAAAAAGGATTGCTGCTGGTTGGAGAAATGAAACCGCAGTTAGTTTTTTTAGATGTGGAAATGCCGCACCTGAACGGATTCGATCTCCTGAAAAAATTAGAACCCGTTTCTTTTGAAGTAATTTTTGTAACCGCCTTCAGTCATTATGCGGTGGAAGCCTTTGAACACCACGCCACCGGCTATATTACCAAGCCCATCAATACAGAGAAACTGGTCGCTGCTGTGAACAAGGCCGCAAAAAGAATAGAAGAAAAGAACATCAACAAAAATCTTTTCTCTTTACTGGAACAACACCGGCTCCCGATAGCTATCGGGACTGCGCCGGATAAAATCCCGCTATCCACCAGCAACGGGTTGGTGTTTGTAAAGATCACCGACATCATGTATTGCGAAAGCAGCGGCAATTACACCCATTTTTACATGAACGACGATAAAAAGATCGTTGTATCAAGACAATTGGGTGAATACGAAAAATTATTACCGGAGAATAACTTTACCCGGATACATGATAAATACATCATCAACCTCGCCTATATCAAAGAATACATTAAAGGCAGCGGTGGAGATGTGATCTTGGAAAACGGAAAAGAGCTCCCGGTGTCGACAAGGCGCAAAGAAGATTTCCTGGCAAGGTTTGAGAAGTGGATAAGGAGGAAGGGGTAAATAGTGAGCGTATTATTCTACAGAGGAAACAGTCCAGAATAAATCAGGTGTCTTTTTTAAGTTGACAGTGACATCTTTGTATTTTTTGTCACCTCTGACAGTAAGAGTAAAAGTTGCATCTCCCGATTCAGACCCATTAAATGAGACTGTCGTTACTGAACCACATGGGAATAGACCAAATCCCTGAATGTTTCCAATTTCATCTTTGAGTTGCGAATTCGTTTTTAGATATTCTATTGCAGTTTGATAGGCGTCATCATTTCTAAATTCAAATGTTACATATCCTGCAATTAAAAAACCCAATAGCAAAACGCCTATTCCAATTTTGATCCAAAGGATCTTTTTTCCTTGATTACTTCTCAATTTATTGAGGCCGAACAAATAACTAACAAAGCCAATGAAAAGTAATAGCCATCCAAAAAACTTACTATCCCAAAAGAAATATATTCCAAATGAACGACAAGAATAGCCATAAACAAGCAGAATAATTGCTATTAGAAAAATAACTTTGGTAAACCTGTTCATAAATTAGGGCGTTTGTAAAATTCCCGCTAATTCAAAAATATACGAAAGTTTTAGCCCCACAAATGCTGCTAAGCGATTTCACGCTTATACAACCACCCCCCGCATCTATACAATCCGACAAAAAACCTCTTTTCTTCTTATCATTTTTACATTGGCAAATTTTAGACTCAACCGCCATCATTCAAATCACTGCGATATGAAAAAACTCAGACTCTTTTGGCCGGCCCTGTTGCTAACCCTTCTTGCAAACAGCCAGGCAGGCCAGATCAACCAGATAAACATTATAAGCTTTACGGTAAAACCGGTTTTGCCCGGAACCATTGACAGTTGGATGTCAACACCGGGAGCATTGATACTGGTGGCACAAAAAGTCCCCAACCCAAGAATGATAGAGCCGAGGCTTGTCATCCAGCTCAGGAGCGGCGGCGCTGTTCTTTGTGGCAACAATGCTGCCACAGCCAAACAGGTTGATCCTTTTGATGTAAGAACATTTAATACAGCCGACCTCAGCAGCTTTCTTACCAATTGCCATGAATTAAAAGAAGGCACTTATACTATCTGCGCCCAATTTTTCAATATAGATAAAGTGGCTATCAGCCGGGAAGTATGTAAAGACTTTAG
>JBGPKR010000223.1:0-4610 GCA_041486045.1 Chitinophagaceae bacterium
AAATTAACATAATCATTAAAAGATGTATGAAATTCATCCTGTAATTGTTGTTCAAATTCGAACAAAATCGGCATCTTGTTTTTTAAGATTGTGTCTTTGGCGCCCTGCAAAGCAAATAAATCACTTCCCTGGATATCCACCTTCATAAAACTGACTGGCTCTCTGATCTGTAAACTATCAATAGTTATTGATTCAACAATTCTTCCATGCTTCGCATTCGGGTCAATTCCATATGAACCATATGAGTCAAATCTTTTGAAATCCGGTTCAGGGAAAACAAGTTTTTCACCACTCTTATAATAAACCGCGCCTGGTATTGCTTTCACGTTTTTACATTGATTTGCTGCAAACGTTTTTTTAAGTATATCATAAAGGGTTGGTTCTGCTTCAAATGCATAAACTGTACCGTTTTCACCAACAAACTCTGAAAAGACAACGGACATTTGACCATAATTAGCTCCTACATCCAGAACAGCTGTTCCTTTTTTAATATATGCTTTTGCTACTTCTATTACTTCGGGTTCAAAGTAATTGCCGTTCTTTATATTATTAGCAACAACATCTTTCTTCAGATGAGCTGGCAGGTAATATTTTCCAGTCGGCGTATCATAGAAATTAAAGCCTTTTATCTCTGACTTTTTTTTATATTTCTCTGACCCATGGTTTAATTTGATTATATCGTAATTAAACCAATTTAAGAAATTTTTTAAAATTTTTTTAACCATCTTATTTTTTAAAAATGCTTTTAATATAACTGTCTTACCTGCAAAAAGGGGCACGAAAGTATCAAATTTCAGCGATATAACAAATACCTGAATGGTAAGAATTTGGTTATGGAACCAGGAAAATAAACACCTTTAATTGATTTCACATTCAAAATTACTATCGCGAATGACACGAAATCTGATCTTATCACTTCTTGTAACCATTCCCTCAAATTTCATATACGCACAACCCATGTGCAATAAAAAATGATTTCACGTTTACGTGAAAACCCTGGGAGCATTCCTCCCCATACAGTATTAATGATTATCAGAGACGGAGATAAAAGATATGAGGTAAATGTAAGCAGTAGCAAAAGCAGCAATGCTGTTGTTTCATTTACATTAAAAAACAGGCAGATTACCGCTTCAGCACAAACATCAGTAATTCCTTCTCACCTTCCATGATTGATCCCGCCGGTTGAAAACCCGCCTTCAGCAATACCTTTTGCGATACGGTGTTGGGAACTTCTGTAACCCCGTAGACCTCGGGTAGTGAGTAATTATTCATAAAATAATCCAACCCTGCTTTGGTCAGTTCTGTTGCATAACCCTTGCCCCAGTTTACGGGGAGTAATGCATAGCCCATTTGTATTTTATCCGGTTCAGAGGGAACCGGAATGATTGCAAATGACCCCACAAACAAAGCATTTGTTTTCTCTATCACGGCCCAGCGTCCACCGTGAGGATTTTTTTCATAAAAGGCAATATTCTCTGATAAAAAAATATCACTTTCTTCTTTTGTGCTTACCGGCCTGATGTATTGCATGACGGTTTCATTACCACCCAGGAGAAAAATATTGTCCTTATCTTCCTCCGTGTATTGGCGAACGATCAATCTTTCTGTTTCAAAAATTATCATAGTTGCTGGTTGCTGGTCTTTAGTTACTGGTTTGGCATGTTGAATCGCATGAACTGCGAATATTTAGGGAGCCTTCTACCCTCAGACTCCGACTCCTGACTCCCGACTACAGACTCGCGACTACTTATGTATCTCCGAAGTAAAATGAAACCCGATCTCCGGGTTATTATTCCTCTCCGTATTCAAAAACCATTCGCTCTGCGCCAGGTACACCATGTGGCCATCTTTATCTGCTGCAATATTTGCCTGTTTGAATTTTGAGAACTCCTGTAATTTCTTCGGGTCCTTGCTGGTTAGCCAGCAGGCTTTATAAAAAGGAAGGTTATTGAAAACAACTGAAGCACCGTATTCATGTAACAAACGATACTGGATCACTTCAAACTGCAGCTCACCCACACAACCAATGATCTTTTTATGACCGCCGAACTGGGTGAACAATTGCGCCACTCCTTCATCAGTCAGTTGCAACAATCCTTTTTCCAGTTGCTTGGTCTTCATCGGGTCTTTATTCTGCACTTCTTTAAATATCTCCGGGGAAAAAGAAGGGATGCCCGTGAAATAAAAATCCTCTCCTTCTGTCAATGTATCGCCGATCTTGAAATTACCCGTATCAAACAATCCCACCACATCTCCTGCATAAGCATCTTCAATAATGCTTTTATCTCTTGCCATGAAAGAATAAGGATTGCTGAAACGAACATCCTTATCCAAACGCACATGGTGAAAATATTTGTTGCGTTCAAACTTTCCTGAACAAACCCGGAAGAAAGCTATCCGGTCCCTATGCTTGGGATCAAGGTTGGCATGTATCTTAAAAACAAAACCGCTCATTTTATCTTCTTCCACATCCACGGGACGAACAGTGGTCTCCCGGCTGCGGGGTGTTGGCGCAATGCGGATAAATGTGTCCAGCATTTCCTTCACGCCAAAGTTGTTGATGGCGCTGCCAAAGAAAACCGGGGCCACTTTGCCGGCTAAGTAATCCGCCACTTTCAATTCGCCATGCACGCCATCAACCAGTTCCACATCTTCTCTTAACTGGTTGGCATCTTTTTCTCCCAGTTTATCCACCAGTATTGCATCATCCAGGTTGGAGATGGAGATCGAATCTTCATCAGCAGCTTTTGTATTGGCGGTAAACAACAAAAGATTTTTATCATGCAGGTTGTAAACACCTTTGAATTCCTTACCGCTGTTGATGGGCCATGTCATCGGGTGCAGGTGGATGGATAATTCTTTTTCTATTTCTTCCAGCAGGTCAAACCGGTTCTTACCATCCCGGTCCATTTTATTAATGAAAACGATCACCGGGGTATCCCGCATCCGGCAGACTTCCATCAGTCTTCTTGTTTGCTCTTCCACACCATTCACACTATCTATCACCAGGATAACACTGTCCACCGCTGTCAGTGTACGATAAGTATCTTCTGCAAAGTCTTTGTGACCGGGTGTATCCAGCAGGTTGATCAAAACTTTATTGTATTCAAAACTCATCACCGATGTAGCTACAGAAATTCCACGCTGCCTCTCGATCTCCATAAAATCGCTGGTGGCAAATTTTTTTATCTTATTGCTCTTCACCGCACCCGCCACCTGTATAGCTCCGCCAAAAAGCAGGAACTTTTCCGTCAGTGTCGTTTTCCCTGCATCGGGGTGACTGATGATCGCAAATGTCTTCCGTCTTTCTATTTCGTTGTGATATTTCATGATTCAGTCAAATAGGTCATATCTGTCATATGAGTCAAGTTCATGATCAATCCTATTGCCTATTTGACCTGTATGACTAATTTGACTAGCTGACTTTCTTTGGGCGGCAAAGGTAAGGGTTGATAAGGATTATTAACAGCTGTCAATATTCAGTTTCCAGCGCCAACCTTTTTTAAAGCAAATCCATTTATATTTGAGCAATGACCGGTTCCTATCTGAAGAACATTGCCAAAACCACTGCACGGGGTGATGCCCGTGAAGAAAGTTACTATCCTCATTTCTCCAATTTTTTAGATGAGTTTTCAAAAAGTATTGGTAAAACAAAAACACAAATTACTACACTTCCCAAGAAAACAGAAGCCGGCAACCCCGACTTCCGGGTTTGGGACGGTAAGCAACATATAGTTGGCTATATTGAAGCAAAGAAACCAGGAGAAAATTTAGATGTAATTGAAACCACTAACCAGTTAAAGAGATATAGATCCACTTTCCCTAATCTTATTCTCACAGATTTCTATGAATTCCGGCTGTACCGCAATGGTCAATTGATTGATAAAGTGTCTATCGGCCGCCCATTCATTGCAAAAAAATTACAGGTTGCCCCGCCGCTTGAAAATGAAGATAAGTTCATCACACTTTTAGAAAAGTTCTTTTCTTTTTCTTTTCCAAATGTTTTTACCGCTGAAAGCTTAGCGGTCGAGTTGGCTAAACGTACAGGCTTTCTCAGGGATGAAGTAATTGCCGAAGAACTGAAAGAAGAAGAAAAAGGCAAGGGAGAAATCTTTGGTTTCTACACAGCCTTTAAAGATTACCTCGTTGCCAATCTTTCGCATCATGATTTTGCCGACATCTATTCGCAAACCATCACTTATGGTTTGTTTGCTGCCCGTACCCGTGCCAACGGTGCATTTACAAGAAAAGGAGCTTACGACCTGATACCACAAACCATCGGGATACTGCGTGATGTCTTTCGTTTTATATCTCTCGGCAAACTCCCTGTACAGATGGAAGTTATTGTAGATGATATTTCCGAAGTCCTGCAGGCGGCTGATGTAAATAAAATACTGGATGAATATTATCATAAAGGGAAAGGTGAAGACCCGATTGTTCATTTTTATGAAACCTTCCTGAATATTTATGACCCCGCTACAAGAGAAAAGCGTGGCGTTTATTATACGCCGGAGCCGGTAGTCAAATATATTGTCCGTGCCATTCATGAATTATTGAAAACACATTTTGATCTGCAGGATGGATTAGCAAGCAAAGAAGTTACACTCCTT